>JALSHN010000414.1 GCA_026982215.1 Gammaproteobacteria bacterium | reverse complement strand
GCTCGAGGAAGGCCACCACCGCCTCGGCCACCCGCGCCCCCCGCCAACCGGCCAACAACGCCACCCCCCGATCCCCCCGCACCAAGCGCTGCAACTCCCGCCGCGAGGCCAGCAATCCCGGCGCGATCCCCAAACGCCCGGCCAGTGCCCCCAAGGCCTCGGCCAACACCTCCACCCGCCGCAGCTCCTCTGGCGACAAACGCCCCTCACCGCGCCCAGGCCACGCAGAACGCGGCAGAGCCAGCCCCTCCGCCACCGCCCGCACCACCGCCTCCCCATGGCGGCGAACCCAATCCGCGCGCGCGCCCGGCAGCCGCGCCAGGGCCGACACATCCCGCGGCCGCGCCCGCGCCAACTCCAACAACCACTCATCCGCCGCCACCCGACGACGCGGCACATCCTCCCGCTGCGCCACCGACTCCCGCCAAGCCGCCACAGCGGCCAACACCGCCAGCGCCTCCCCGCGGAGATGCCGCCACCCCTTCACCTTCGACCAAGCCGAACGCGGCTCCACCACCCACAACAGCGGATCCAACAGCCGCTCACAATCCTCCTCCACCCACGCCAGCCGCCCCGAACGCGCCAACGCCTCCCGCATCCCCGGATAAAGTGCCGCCAGATGACTCACGTCCGCCGCGGCATATTGCAACTGCCGCCGGCTCAACGGCCGGCGCGCCCAATCACTGCGCGTCTCCCCCTTGGGCAACGCCAGCCCCAGGCGCTGTTCCACCAAGGCCCCGTAACCCAACTGCTCCCCCAGCCCCAGATAGGCCGCCGCCACCTGAGTATCGAACAACGGCCTCGGCAGACAGCGCAACTGCCACCAGAACACCTCCAGATCCTGACGAGCGGCATGCAGCACCTTGGGCACCGGCGCCTCGAACAATGAACGCAACGGCGAGAGATCCTCGATAGCCAAGACATCCAGCAGATAAACCGCCCGCCCATCGGCGACCTGCAACAGACACAGACGCGGATAATAAGTCCGCTCGCGGACGAACTCGGTATCCAACGCCACGAACGGTGCCCGGCACCAACGCGCCACCCCCTCCACCAGTGCCGTACGATCGGCGACCCAGACAAACTCGTCAGCCATAGAGCGGCTCCCCAGAAAACCCACGACCAGACGCGAGGATACACCACCGCCCGACACCGCTCCCGCGCAAAGAAAAAGGGCGGTACCGCAACAAACGGCACCGCCCCCGGGCAAGCTCGAAAAGACGATGGCTCAGTGGCGCGCGCCCCCCGAGATGATCAAATCCACCTCCTGTTCCGCCGCCAGCCAATCCTCCAGCTCATGGCCCGGCGCAAAGCCACGGGCCTCGGCACGGAAATAGGCCGCCTCGGCGATCATCTGGCGCCGCACCTGCGGCGTGACGTTCATCGCCGCCTCCACGGCCGCCTTCCGCCGGCCCCGGGAACTCGCCTTGCGCCCCGAGGCCCCACTGGCCTTGGCCGTGGTTTTGGCGTTACGTTTACGGGAAGACTTCTTGGCCGGTTTCTCAATGGTCTCATTCATGACATGCTCCTTGCGTGCCGCGGTGGAATACCCCCGAAGAGGCACAGCAAGCATAGATCATACCCGGCGCACTGCCAGCAACGGCCCAGCCAACACATGATCCCCCTGCCCCTCCTCGGCACCACCCTGCTCCTCGGCGCCCTCCCTCCCCTATTCCTCGGCGCCCGGGCGCTGCGGCGACACCGGCCCCTGCGAGCCACCCTCTGGCTCGGTCCCGGCACCCTGCTCGCCCTCAGCGGCATCCTGGCGTTACTGCTGGCCGGGCAAATCCAACTCTACCAACGCCTCACCCACGAACGCCCCGTGGCCGAACTCCAAGTCTGGGAACTGGCCCCGCGCCGCTACCGTGTACTGCTGGACGACGGCCAGCACCTGCGCCTGTTCACCCTCCACGGCGACCAATGGCGCCTGGACGCCCAAGTACTGGTATGGCGCGGGCCAGCGCGGCTGCTGGGCCTGGAAGCCCGCTACCGCCTCGACCGCCTCTCCGGCCGCTACCGCGACCCCCGGCTGGAGGCCCACGCTCCCCGCTCGATCCACCCCCTCAACCCCACCGCCACCCTCCCCGCCTGGCTCCGCCTGCCGCTGGAAAAACTCCCCTGGGCCGACACCCGCTACGGCAGCAGCGCCTACATGGACCTCGAAGACGGCGCCCGCTACCGGATCCACCTCAGCCCCACCGGCCTCATCGCCCGGCGTCTTGACTGAACCCCGCGCTTTGCCACAATGCCTGCGCACCCCACTCACCCAAGGAAGCGAGACATGCCCTACCGACCGGCCCTGAACGAGAACGAACTCCCCCCGGGCACCCTGCGCACCGTCGAGATCGACGGCCGCAAGATCCTGCTGGTGCGGCGCGACGACGGCATCTATGCCACCACCCCCCGCTGTCCCCACATGGGCCTGCCGCTGGACAAGGGTGAACTCACCCCCGAGGGCGAACTGCGCTGCAAGTTCCACCATGCCCGCTTCGACCCCAAGGACGGCCGTGTCTGCCAGTGGGCCGACTTCCCCCCGGGCATCCAGCTGGTGAACCTGGTCCGCAAGCCCAGACCCCTGGAGACCTATCCGGTGAAAGTGGAAGACGGCACCATCTGGGTGGACGTCGGCTGAAGACGACGAATTTTTCTTGCCACCCCGGAAAGAGTCCGACTATATTCGGGGGGCGCTACGGCATGGCAGGCCCGCGAATCGTGTGAGCCGCTTTTCGGGAGGCATGCCCCGCGCAAGGATGATCCATATTTTTTTCAGAGGTTACGCAACATGGCTAAGGGTACCGTCAAGTGGTTCAACGATTCCAAGGGCTACGGCTTCATCTCCCCTGAAGACGGTGGAGACGACGTCTTCGTCCACTTCTCCGCCATCGAGGGCTCCGGTTTCCGCACCCTCAGCGAAGGCCAGACGGTGAGCTTCGAGGTGGAACGCGGCCCCAAGGGCCTGCAGGCCGCCAAGGTGAGCGTGGTCAACTGATCGAACACCGGCTCGATCCGCCCCGCTCCCCTGGGGAGCGGGGTTTTTTTATGCCCGTCCCGAGTTAGAATGCCCGCCATGGACGACCAAGACACCCTGCTCGAACGGCTCGACCCCACCACCCTGAGCCGGGCACTGCGCCAAGCCCGGGCCGACAGCCTCGCCCTCGTCACCCCCCTCTCCAGCGCCGACCGTCTCCTCAGCGGCGCCCTGTGGCATCTGGGACACACCACTTGGTTCATCGAACACTACCTGCTGCGTCCCTTCAGCGAGGGCCCGCTGGTGGGGCACCCTCTGTACGATGAGCGTTTCGCCCGGCCTAGCCCTCCTGCCCCCCGCCCCGACGAAGACGCCATCCGCGCCTATCGCCAACGGGTGGACGCCGCACTGATGGAACTGCTGGCCTCGGACGAACCCAGCCGCCAACCCCAGATCCTCGCCCTGGCCGAACGGGCCCTGCACCACGAACTGCGCCACCAGGAGACTCTGCTGGAAGACGTGCTGCAACTCTACCTGGCCGACCCCTTCCACCCCGCCTACCGCGAGGCGCCCCGCCCCACCAGAGGCCCTGAAACCACCGCCCCCGGCTGGATCCGGCACCCCGGCGGCGAGGTCTGGATCGGCCACGACGGTGACGGCTTCGCCTTCGAGGACGAACGCCCGCGCCACCGCCGTTGGCTGCCCCCCTTCCAACTGGCCGACCGGCTGGTCAACAACGGCGAATACCTACAATTCATCGAAGACGGAGGCTATCGTCGCCCCGAACTGTGGCTCCCCGAGGGCTGGCGCCACGCCCGCCGTCACGACTGGCGCCACCCCGGCCACTGGTTCCGGCTCGACGAGCGCTGGTGGGTCATGACCCTCCATGGCCTGCTGCCCCTGGACCCCGCCGCCCCGGTGAGCCACCTCTCCTACTACGAGGCCGACGCCTACGCCCGCTGGGCCGGGGCCCGACTCCCCGACGAGGTCGAATGGGAAGCCATCGCCGCCCAACGCCCCCTCCAAGGGCCATTCCGCGCCACCGGTCCCTTCCTCCCCCAGACCAGCGGCGACGGTTTCTTCGGCACCCTGTGGCAGTGGACCCGCAGCCCCTACGCCCCCTACCCCGGCCACCGCCCTCCGGCAGTGACCACCGCCGAATTCGACGGCCGCTTCCCCCCTAACGAAGCGGTCCTGCGCGGCGGCGCCTGCATCACCCCCCGGGCCGCCTTCCGCCTCACCGTCCGCGAACATGCCCCGGTCCACCAGCGACGCCGTTTCACCGGCCTGCGCCTGGCCCGCGACGCCCACTGAAGACCATGTCCGAACCCCATCCCGACCTCCACCCCTTGTTACGCCAACGCCACAGCGCCCTGGCCTACGATCCCGAACGGCCGGTCACCGAGGCCCAACTGGAACTGCTGCTGGAGGCCGCCAACTGGGCCCCCTCCTCCTACGGCGACCAACCCTGGCGCTTCATCGTCTGCGACCGCCTGCGAGACCGCCCGGCGTGGGAACAGGCGCTGGACTGCCTGCTGCCCGGCAACCGCGAATGGGCTCGACACGCCCCGCTGCTACTCCTCGCCTGTGCCAGCGAACGCCTCTCCCGTGACGGCCAGCCCAACCGCTGGGCCCAGTACGACACCGGTGCCGCCGTGGAAAACCTCAGCCTCCAGGCCTGTGCCCTGGGGCTGGCCACGCGGCAGATGGGCGGCTTCCACCTCGACCGCAGCCGCGAGCTGTTCGCCATCCCCGAGACCGTCACCCCCATGGCCTTCATCGCCGTGGGCCACCCCGCCGACCCCGACGGCCTCCCCGACCCCCTGCGCCGCCGGGCTCGGGCCCCCCGCCAGCGGGCCCCGCTGGACGAGCGGGTCCATTACGGCCGCTGGAGACACCCCGACCCCGCCAGGCCTTGAAAACACCCCTCCCCGGGCCGATGGAAAAGGGGCATGACTCGCGGGAGGCTCATGAACATCATCGACAACGTCCGCCTACGCGTGTGGTTCACCGCCGCGGCCCTCGCCGCCGTGGTGACCGCCGGCCTCGGCGGGGGCCTCCTCTCCGCCCTGGAGGCCTTGGACCGCCATCATGCCGCCCGTCACTTACGCCTCATCGCCGAGCAGATGAGCCAATACCACCCCCTGCCCGTTCCCCCGCCGTCGTTGTATTGGTGGCGGGTGGGGGAATGGCCCGGGGCACTGCCCGCCGGCCTCGCCGAGACCGCCGCCCGAGGCAGAGACAGCGGGGTGTGGCATGGGGAAGATCAAGCCTACCTGTGGGTGCGGGTACCCGATCCGGTCCATGGCGACCTCATCATCGCCGAACGCCACACCCCCCTCCACCTCACCGCCCTGTGGCATGAACAGGTCCCCGGCGCCCTGCTCGCCCTCGCCGCCCTGATCCTGCTCGGGTTGTGGGGCACACACCGCCTGGCGACGACGCTGAGCCGCGCCCGGGCGAGCGACGCCGCCCTGCACCACCAGGCGCTGCACGACCGACTCACCGGCCTGCCCAACCGCGAACTGCTGCAAGACCGGCTGGAACAACACCGCCTGCAGGCCGAACGGGAACGAAGCGTCCTGGCCCTATGCCTACTGGACCTGGACCGCTTCAAAGACATCAACGACACCCTGGGCCACGCTGTGGGCGATGCCCTCATCGCCCAGCTGGCCAACCGCCTGCGCAGCGCCCTGCGCCGCTCCGACACCCTGGCCCGCATCGGCGGCGATGAATTCGCCATCATCCTCCCCGGGGTGGCCGCGGAACAGGCGCGCCGGGTGGCCGACAAACTGATCCGCACCATCGAAGAGCCAGTGAGTGTGGATGGGGAAAATTTCTACCTCAGCGCCAGCTGCGGCATCGCCCTCTACCCCGACCACGGCCGCGACGGCGCCACCCTGCTGCGCCACGCCGACACCGCCATGTTCTCCGCCAAGCGCAACGGAGAACAGATCGTCGTCTACACCCCACGGCTGGATCAATGGGACCGGCAACGGCTGGCGCTGATTCCCGATCTGCGCCAGGCCATCGAAAGCGACGGATTGCAACTGTACTACCAACCCAAGGTGGACATCCGCAGCGGCCGGCTGGTGGGGGCCGAGGCCCTGGCCCGCTGGGAACACCCCCGTCTCGGCCCCATCGCCCCCGCCACCTTCATCCGTCTGGCGGAACACACCGGGCTGATCAAACCCCTCACCCGCTGGGTACTGAAACAGGCCTTCGCCGACCTGCGCGAATTCGCCGAACGCGGGCACACCCTCCAGGTCTCCATCAACCTCTCCGCCCTGGACCTGCTCGACCCCCGCCTCCACCAGCACATCACCGCCCTGGCCAAGGCCCACCGCATCGAGCCCGCCCAGGTCACCCTCGAACTCACCGAGACCGAGGTAATGACCAACCCGGAACGCTCGCGCCAGGCCCTGGAGGCCCTGTGCCGCCAAGGTTTCCGCATCGCCCTGGACGACTTCGGCACCGGCTATGCCTCACTGGAAAACCTGCGCCGCCTGCCGGTGGGCGAGATCAAGATCGACCGCAGCTTCGTGACCAACCTCGAGTCCCAGGGTGACGACGCCGCCATCGTCCGCGCCACCATTTCCCTGGCCGAGGCCCTGGGATTGGATCTGGTGGCCGAAGGCGTGGAGAACGACAACGTCGCCCGGTTGCTGGACGACTATGGCTGCAGCGTGCTGCAAGGCTATTACATCGCCCGGCCGATGCCCAAGGCGGCACTGCTGCGCTGGCTGGAAGGAATGACGGCGGAAACGACGCGCCGGGCGCCGGAGGGTCAGCCCTCCCCGGAACTCAGCACCCGCCAGGCGGCATTGAGCCGCTGCATACGGGTGGCGTCTCCGCCACGATCGGGGTGATGGCGGGCAGCCAACTGGCGATAGCGACGGCGGATCTCCTCCAAGGTCACCGGCTCCGAGAGCTCCAACTCCGCCAGTGCCCGCCGCCGCGCCTCCTCGTCACCCTGACCCGCCAGGCGGTGCCAGAAACGCGCCAGCAAGGCCTCCACCGCCGTGCGGTCCACCGCCCGCAGATGCTCCAGATCCAGGTAATAGCGCCGCAGGGGATCGTCGGCCGTCAGCGCCTCCACGCCACGGCGATAGGGCCCCAGACGGATGGCCAGGGTATGAATCTCCAGATGACCGCGGCGCTGCTGGTGGAAATGGTCTCGCAGTCGATAGAGCAGATGAAACAACAGGAAATGGGCCTGGAACAAGGCCAGGGGATCATGGAAATCCAGCGCCGTGAAGGGTTCGATGCCCGCCTCGCCCAGCAGACGCATCACGCGATGCTCC
>JALSHN010000413.1 GCA_026982215.1 Gammaproteobacteria bacterium | reverse complement strand
TCCAGCCCACGGTGATCCTTCAAGACTTGGTGATGCCCGGGATGGACGGCCTGGACCTCGTGAGGGCCTATCGTGCCGACAGCGAGCTGGCCAATGTGCCGGTGATCGTCCTCTCCAACAAAGAAGATCCCCGCGACAAGAGCGAGGCCTTCGCCGCCGGTGCCAGTGACTACCTGGTCAAGCTGCCCGACCGCATCGAACTGGTGGCGCGCCTCCGTGCCCACTCCCGCAGTTACCTGGCGCAAAAGGAGCGTGACGAGGCCTTCCGCCGGCTGCGGGAACTCCAGGCCCAGCTGGAAGAAAACAACCGCATCCTACAACGGCTCTCCTGTCTGGACGGTCTCACCGGCATCGCCAACCGGCGTCATTTCGACGACTTTTTCGCCCAGGAATGGATGCGCGCCAAGCGTGAGCGCAAGCCCTTGTCTCTGATCCTGGTGGATGTGGACCACTTCAAGGCTTACAACGACTACTATGGGCACGCTCAGGGCGACGACTGCCTGCGCCAAGTGGCCGCCGCGCTGGAAGCGGCGGTGAACCGTCCCGCCGACCTGGTGGCCCGCTACGGTGGCGAAGAATTCGCCGTAGTCTTGCCAGGCACCGACATGGAAGGCGCCAAACGGGTGGCCGAAGTGCTGCGGCGCAACATCGAAGCGCTGGGATTGGCGCATGGCGGCATCGGTCCCGAGGCGCGAGTCACCGCCAGCCTCGGTGTCGCCTGTGTCCATTGTATCGCCGGGCGTGACGTGGCCAGCGCCCGCGAACTGGTCCACCTGGCCGACCAGGCGCTTTATCGGGCCAAGGCCGAAGGACGGAACCGGGTAGTGATCGCCCACCTCCCCGAAGGGAACGGCCCTCACTCCCCCTCCTGAGGGGGGTGGATGCGCACCGTCTTCACCGCATTGCCCTGAGTCTTGACGATCTCGATGGGGTAACCGTCGATGCGCAGGCTGGTGCCGGGCTCCGGGATGTGTTCCAGATATTCCAGAATCAAACCGTTCAACGTCTTCGGCCCGTCGGTGGGCAGCTTCCAGCCCAGCATCCGATTCACCTCACGGATATTCATCCCCGCATCCACCAGATAACTCCCGTCCTCCTGGGGAATCACCTCCGGCGACAATTCCGGACTGGTGGTGAACTCGCCGACGATCTCCTCGAGGATGTCCTCCAAGGTCACCAGTCCCTGGATGTCGCCGTACTCGTCCACCACCAGACCGATGCGCCGCCGCTGGCGCTGAAAATTGAGCAGCTGGGTATTGAGCGGTGTCGCCTCGGGGATGAAATAAGGCTCGCGCAGGATACGCCGCAAGGCCTCCTTGCTGAGCTCGCCGCGGGCCAAGAGCGGCAAGGCGTTGCGCACATGGAGAAACCCCTCCACCTGATCGATGTTCTCCCGGTACACCGGGAGACGGGTATGCTGCGAATGGGTCAACTGCGCCATGATCGCCTCCAGATCGTCCTCCAGATCGATCCCCACGATCTCCCCCCGCGGCACCATGATGTCGTTCACCGTCACCTCCTCCAGCTCGAGGATGGAGAGCAACATCTCCTGGTGGCGCTTGGGGATCAACGCCCCGGCCTCATGCAGCACGGTGCGTAACTCTTCGGTGGAGAGCGCCTGTCCCTGACCGCTCTCCCCCGGGTGTACCCCCAGCAGACGCAACACCCCGTTGGCCAAGGCATTGACCAACAACACCAACGGGAAAATCAGCCGCAGCAGATACTCGTAGACAAAGGCCGCGGGAAAGGCCACCCGCTCCGGGTGCAGGGCCGCCAGTGTCTTCGGCGCCACCTCCGAAAAGATCAAGATCACCAGCGTCAACAGGCCGGCGCCCAGGGCGATGGCCCCCTCTCCACCCAGTCTCAGCGCGATGAGCGTGGTGAGTGAAGAGGCGAGGATGTTCACCAGATTGTTGCCCAGCAGGATCAGACCGATGAGCCGATCCGGTCGCTCCAGCAACCGCAGCACCCGCTGCGCCCCCTTGTGGCCCTGGCGGGCGAGATGGCGCAAGCGGTAACGGTTGATGGCCATCAGCCCGGTCTCGGAGCCGGAAAAGAAGCCCGACAACACCAGCAGCACCGCCAAGGCGGTGAAAAGCACGCTCAAAGGGACTTCGTTCACGGTGGAAAACGCCTCAAGGGAGCGGAGTCAGCGGCCGAGAATGATCTCGAGCACATACTTGGAGCCGAAATAAGAGAGGAAGAGGAAGAAAAAACCGGCCAAGGTCCAGCGCACCGCGGTACGGCCCCGCCACCCCAGGCGCCAATGGCCGAGCAACAGCAACGCGAACACCACCCAGGCGGTCACCGCCAGCACCGTCTTGTGGATCAAATGCTGGGCCAACAGATCCACGCTCACCACCCAGCCGGTGACCAGGGCCAGCGTCTGGACCACGAAACCCACCAGAATGAGGCCGAACAGCAGCCGCTCCATGGTCTCCAACGGAGGCAGGGCACGGATCAGGCCACCGGGGCGGCGGCTATGGAGCTGGTGTTCCTGGGCCGAGAGCAACAGGGCCTGAGCGGCGGCCAGGGTGAGCAGAGCATAGGCCAGCAGCGAAAGCAGGATATGCAACGCCAGCCCCGGGGTGATCACCTGCTCCACCTTCATCCCCATGGGCAGCAGGGCGTCGATGAGCTGGGTGATCGCCGCCAGGGGCAACAAAAGGATGCCCAGGTTCTCCACCGGCACGAACCAGGCGGTGAGCACGAACAGCGCCACGATAATGGCGGTGATGAGGGAGGTGGCATTGGAAAAGCCCAGGTTGATCCCCTCGGGGATCACCATGCTTTGCGCCAAGGCGGCCGAGTGGATCAACGCCCCCGCCAACGCCAGCGACAACGCGGGACGCGGGGAGGCGTCGGAACGATGGAGCAGGCGGCGCCAAAGGAGCCAGGCGGCCGTGAAGTACAACAACACGGCCGCGCCGGACAAGACGGCGTACATGCGACAGGGAGACTCCTTGAATGTATCTTACTGACATGATGGCATATTCCGTCGCCGGGGCGAAGGGGCGTTAGCCGGATGGCCATGGAACTGCGGGTATTGGGCTGCAGTGGCGGCGTGGGGCCGGGGCGCCACACCACCGCCTTCCTGGTGGATCGGGACCTGCTCATCGACTGCGGCAGCGGCGTGGGGCGTCTCGAACTGGAGGCCATGGCCGCCATCCGCCATGTTTTCCTCACCCACAGCCATCTGGACCACATCGCCTTCCTGCCTTTTCTGCTCGATGCCGTGTTCGAGCGTCTCGAAACCCCCGTCTGTGTTCATGCCCTGCCCGAGACCCTCGAGGCCCTGCGGCTGCACCTGTTCAACTGGACCCTGTGGCCCGACTTTACCGCCCTTCCCGAACCGGGGGCCCCGGTGGTACGCCTCGTCCCCATGCAGCCGGGGGAGGGCGTCGAAGTGGGAGGGCGGCGGGTGGAGATGATCCGTGTGGCCCACACCTTGCCCGCAGTGGGCTATCGGGTGACGGCCCCCTCGGGACGCAGTTTTGCCTTCAGTGGCGACAGCGGCCCCAATGACACTTTCTGGCGGGCCCTCAACGCCGGCGATCGCCTGGATCTGCTGGCGGTGGAGTGCGCTTTTCCCACGGCCCAGCGGGAGCTGGCCCGTCTCTCCGGCCACTACTGTCCCCCCACCCTGGCCGCCGACCTGGAAAAGCTGCGTCACCGGCCACGGATCCTCATCAGCCATCTGAAACCCGGTGCCGAGGACATCATTTTCTACGAATGCCAAGGACTGATTCCCCAGCGGCCGTTGGAACGCCTTCGGGGCGATGACGTTTTCCAGCTATAATCGGACCCGCCAGGGGAACCCGCCGTGACCACGGCGATCTCACCCAAATCCAGCCACCGTTTCACCGACACAGGTCTGCATCATGTTCGAAGGTCTCACCGATCGCCTCACCCGCACGCTGAAAAACATCCGCGGCCAGGGCCGCATCACCGAGGACAACGTCAAAGAGACCTTGCGTGAGGTGCGCATGGCGCTGCTGGAGGCCGACGTGGCCCTGCCGGTGGTCAAGGAATTCGTCGCCCGGGTCAAGGAACGCGCACTGGGGCAGGAAGTCCTCAAAAGCCTCACCCCGGGGCAGGTGTTCGTCAAGATCGTCAACGACGAACTGGTCCACCTCATGGGCGACGCCAACGAGGCCCTGGCCCTCAATGTCCAGCCTCCGGCCGTGGTGTTGATGGCCGGTCTTCAGGGGGCGGGGAAGACCACCACCGTGGCCAAGCTGGCGCGTCACCTGCGTGAGCGTGAGAAGAAGAAAGTGCTGGTGGTCAGTGCCGACGTCTACCGCCCGGCCGCCATTCAGCAGCTGCAGACTCTGGCCGCTGAGGTGGGGGTGGATTTCTTTCCCTCCAGCCCCGACCAGGATCCGGTGGCCATCGCCCGCGCCGCCCTCGACCATGCCCGGCGCCATTTTCACGACGTGCTGCTGGTGGATACCGCCGGGCGGCTGCACGTCGATGAGGCGATGATGGACGAGATCCGGCGCCTGCACCAGGCGTTGGATCCCAGCGAGACCTTGTTCGTGGTGGATGCCATGACCGGTCAGGACGCCGCCAACACCGCCCGCGCCTTCCACGAGGCCCTGCCGCTCACCGGCGTGGTGCTCACCAAGGTGGACGGCGATGCCCGCGGCGGCGCGGCCCTGTCCATCCGCCACATCACCGGCAAGCCGATCAAATTCATCGGCGTGGGCGAGAAGACCACTGCCCTGCAGCCCTTCCACCCCGAGCGCATCGCCTCGCGCATCCTCGGCATGGGCGATGTGCTCAGCCTGGTGGAGGAGGCCCAGCAGAAGCTGGATCAGAAAGAGGCGGAGAAGATCGCGACCAAACTCAAGAAAGGCAAGGGCTTCGATCTGGAAGATTTCCTCGGTCAGATCCAGCAGATGAAGAAACTGGGCGGCATGGCGGCATTGATGGACAAACTCCCCGGGATGCACCAACTCCCCGACAGCGTACGTGACCAGGTGAACGACAAACAGGTCGCCCGCCTGGAAGCGATCATCCTCTCCATGACCCCGCAGGAACGCCGTCGTCCCGAGATCATCAAGGGATCACGCAAGCGGCGGATCGCCAACGGTTCCGGTACCCAGATCCAGGACGTCAACCGCCTGCTCAAGCAGTTCAACCAGATGCAGAAGATGATGAAACAGATGAATCGCAAGGGCGGGTTGGCGAAGATGATGCGCCGGTTCGGTGGGGGCAAGGTGCCCGGGCTGCCGTTCTGAGCGTTTCCCTTTCCTTTCCAGCGTCGATGCACTAGAATCCCGCGTTTTCCCGGGCCGGGGACGGTCCGGCATGGCGTGGTACAACCGAATTTCCAGAGGACGAGACAGACACATGGTCACCATTCGCATGTCCCGTGGCGGGGCCAAGAAACGCCCCTTCTACCACATCGTAGTCACCGATTCCCGCGCCCGGCGGGACGGTCGCTTCATCGAGCGTCTGGGATTTTTCAACCCCATCGCCACCGGTGGTGAGGAGCCTCTGCGCATCGATCTGGAGCGGCTGGAATACTGGCTGGGCCAGGGCGCCCAGGTGAGTGAACGCGTCGCCCAGCTGGTGAAGCAATACCGCAAGGCCCAGGAGGCCGCGGCCTGAGGGTGGGATGACTCGGCGTCCCGAGCGTGAGGAACGACTCGTCCTCGGGCGCATCTCCGGACTCTATGGGGTGCGTGGCTGGGTGCGGGTGTACTCCTACACCGAGCCGCGGCAGGCTATCTTCCAACACGCCCCCTGGCAGCTCCGTCTGCAAGGGCAATGGCGCGAAGTGAACCTGGAAGAGGGCCGCCCCCATGGCAAGGGGCTGGTGGCCAAGCTGGCGGGGTGGGACGATCGCGACCAAGTGCGTCCCCTCGTCGGTGCCGAGATCGCCGTTCCCCGGGATCGCCTGCCGCCGTTACCGGAGGGCGAATATTATTGGGCCGACCTCATCGGTCTGGAGGTGATCGACCAGAACGGCGTCAGTCTGGGGCGGGTGAGCAAATTGATGGAGACCGGCGCTCACGATGTCTTGGTGGTGCGTGGGGTCGGTGGTCAGGAACAGCTTATTCCCTTCGTTCAGGGGCCGGTGGTGAAGAGCGTGGACCTCGATGCCGGTCGTCTGGACGTGGAGTGGTGGCCACCGGAATGAGCCCCGTGCGCATTGAGGTGGTGACCTTGTTCCCTGCCATGATCGATGCCTTGCGTGTGGGGGGAGTCACCGCCCGGGCTCTGGAGCGCGGGCTGCTCCAGGTGAGAACCTGGAATCCCCGCGACTGGGCCGGGGATCGTCACCGTACGGTGGACGACCGCCCCTACGGCGGCGGGCCGGGGATGGTGATGCGGGTGGAACCGTTGCGCAGCGCCGTTCGCGCCGCCCGCTCGGCGGCGGGGGAGGGGGTCCGGGTGGCCTACCTCTCCCCGCAGGGGAGGCGCCTGGATCAGGCGGGCTTGCGCGAACTGGCCGCACGACCCGGGTTGGTGCTGTTGGCCGGCCGCTACGAGGGCGTGGACGAGCGCCTCATCGAAGAGGTCGTGGATGAGGAATGGTCCATCGGTGATTACGTCCTCTCCGGCGGTGAATTGGCCGCCATGGTGATCATCGACGGCATCGCCCGGCTGTTGCCGGGGGCGCTGGGGCATGAGGACTCGGCCGAGGAGGATTCCTTCACCGAGGGGCTGCTGGATCATCCCCACTACACCCGTCCCGAGGTGGTGGACGGACGAGCGGTGCCGCCGGTGTTGTTGGGGGGAGACCACGCCGCCATCGCCCGCTGGCGGCGCAAACAGGCCCTGGGGCGCACCTGGGAGCGCCGGCCGGATCTGTTGCAGGGGCGGGTGTTGAGTGTGGAAGATCAGCACTTGTTGGACGAATACATCGCGGAAACGCGGAAGAAACAGGAACGAAACTGACGGAGAGCGTCATGAGCAACATCATCGAGCAGATCGAACGCGAACAAATGAAACAGGGCCTGCCCGAATTCGGACCGGGAGACACCGTGGTGGTGCAGGTGAAGGTCAAAGAGGGCAACCGCGAGCGTCTGCAGGCCTTCGAAGGCGTAGTCATCGCCAAGCGCAACCGCGGTCTCAACAGTTCCTTCACCGTGCGCAAGATCTCCCACGGCGAAGGCGTGGAACGTGTCTTCCAGACCCATAGCCCCGCCATCGCCTCCATCGAGGTGAAACGCCGTGGCGACGTGCGGCGTGCCAAGCTCTACTACCTCCGTGAGCGTCGGGGCAAGGCTGCGCGCATCAAAGAGAAACTCTGACCGCGGCCGGCGATGACCGCCGCG
>JALSHN010000412.1 GCA_026982215.1 Gammaproteobacteria bacterium | reverse complement strand
GCGCTACCGCACCCTGGGGGTCCCCGGCGAGGCCCGTTTCCTGGGGCGGGGCATCGGTTTCTGCGCCACCTGCGATGCCCCACTCTACCGCGACAAGACCGTCGCCGTGATCGGAGGCGGCAACTCGGCCTTCACCGCCGCGCGCGACCTGCTGCCCTTCGCCCGCACCATCCACCTCATCCACATCCAAGAGACCTTCCAGGCCGATCCGGTATTGGTGGAACAGGTCCTCTCCCAGCCACAGGTGGTGGTCCACAAGCCGCGTCAAGTCACTGCCTTCCTGGGTAAGGACCGACTGTGCGGCGTGCGCCTGCGCGCCCTGGACGGTGATCAGCGGGAAGATCTGAAGGTGGACGGCGTGTTCATCGAGATCGGCCTGATCCCCAACAGCGAGCCGGTGGCCGAGCTCGTCGAGCTCAACGAACGAGGGGAGATCCCGGTGGACCGCCGCGGCGCCACCGCACTGGCCGGCCTGTTCGCCGCCGGTGATGTGACCGACGAACCGGCGAAACAGATCGTGGTCGCCGCGGGCAGCGGGGCCAAGGCCGCGCTGGCGGCTCATGAGTACCTACAAGCTCTCCCTGCGCGATGAGGCCCTGGCCAGCGCTCAGTACTTGGGGCGCCAGGCCCCCGGGAGGACGTGCATGTCCTCCTCGCGGATGCGCCCGCCCTCGAACAGGGCCTCCACCTCTTCACGCTCCAGGGCCCGCTCCTCACCGTCCGCATCCAGGTAACACCACTCGCCATGGAAACACAGCTCGAACACCGTGCTCATGATGTCGTTGAAGCGAATGGCGTACTCCTTGGCCAAGCGGGAAAAATCGTCGGTGGTGAGCGGGCGCCCCAATTTTTGGCATTCCTCCGTCGCCAGGGCCTCCAGGGCCACGTCCCATTCCGGCACGTCCACGTCAGGCACGTCGCTCACATTGTGTTCTTGGTTCATGTCCCCTCACCCCCTATCGACGAACGACGAAAGAAATCCCTGCGCCGGCAACGACGAGAGACCCCCGCTATATTAGCAGCCGCCTTTGTGAAAAGAAGAGTCATTTTCCTGGCCTATAATCTCCCGCCAACGCCAATCGACAAGGAAAACCGTCATGAGCGCCGTCCAAATCGTTGCCACCACGCCCTTCGACGATCAACGCCCCGGCACCTCCGGGCTACGCAAGAAGGTCCAGGTCTTCCAGCAACCCCATTACCTGGAAAACTTCGTTCAATCCATTTTCGATGCCGTGGAGGTGGACCCCCGTCGTCCCCTGGTCCTCGGTGGTGATGGGCGTTACTACAACCGCCAAGCCATCGGAGTGATCCTGCGCATAGCCGCCGCCAATGGGGTGAAACGGGTGCTCGTCGGCCGTGACGGCCTGCTCTCCACCCCGGCGGCCTCCTGCGTGATCCGTAAACACCACGCCTTCGGCGGCATCATCCTCTCCGCCAGCCACAACCCCGGCGGCCCCGAGGGTGACTTCGGCATCAAATTCAACACCGCCAACGGCGGCCCGGCGCCGGAGGCCGTCACCGAGGCCATCTACCGCCGCAGCCGCGAGATCGACCGCTATCGCATCCTCAGCGAACAGCCCAGCTTCCCTCTCGACCAGATCGGCAGCCACGCCCTCGGGGAGATGGTGGTGGAAATCATCGACCCGGTGGCCGACTACGCCGAACTGATGGAGTCCCTGTTCGACTTCCAGGCCCTGCGCACCCTGCTCCAAGGCGGTTTCCGGCTCTGTTTCGATGCCATGCACGCCGTCACCGGCCCCTATGCCTGCGAGATCCTGGAGCGGCGCCTGGGCGCCCCTGAGGGCACGGTGATCAACGCCACCCCCTTGGAAGACTTCGGTGGTGGCCACCCCGACCCCAACCTCACCTACGCCAAAGACTTGGTGGAACGCCTCTACGGCCCCGATGCCCCCGACATGGGCGCCGCCTCCGACGGTGACGGCGATCGCAACATGATCCTGGGGCGCGGGTTCTTCGTCTCCCCTTCCGACAGCCTCGCCGTGCTCACCGCCCACCACCGCGCCGCCCCCGGCTACGACCGCCCCCTGGCCGGGGTCGCCCGCTCCATGCCCACCAGCCGTGCGGTGGACCGGGTGGCCCAGGCCCTGGAGATCCCCTGTTACGAGACCCCCACCGGCTGGAAATTCTTCGGCAACCTGTTGGATGCCGGGCGTATCACCCTATGCGGCGAGGAAAGCTTCGGCACCGGCTCCGACCACGTGCGCGAGAAGGACGGCCTATGGGCGGTACTGTTCTGGCTCAACGTCCTCGCCCGTGAACAGCGTGGGGTGGAAGAGATCGTCCGTGCCCATTGGCGACGTTTCGGCCGCGACTACTACACCCGCCACGACTACGAAGGCATCGACAGCAAGCGGGCCCACACCTTGATGGATCAGCTCCGTGAACGGCTCCCGACGCTCCCTGGCAGCCGCATCGGCACCCTCACCGTGGAAAGCGCCGACGACTTCCGCTACACCGACCCCGTGGATGGCAGCGTCAGCGAACATCAGGGTATCCGCATCCACTTCGCCGAGGACGCCCGGGCGGTGTTCCGCCTCTCCGGCACCGGCACCCAGGGCGCCACCCTGCGGGTCTACCTGGAGCGCTACGAACCCGACCCCGCCCGCCAAGACCGCGACCCCCAACAGGTCCTGGCCGAGGTCATCACCGCCGCCCGTGAACTGGCCCGGATCCCCCAATTGCTGGACCGGGAGACACCGGACGTGATCACCTGAGCCTCCTGGCCCGTTCGTTGCTCTGTCGCCCGCCGGGAACAACTGGCCGCGGGCGCGGTCCATCATTTAGACTAATTCTAAAATTAACGAGACACCCGAGGGCAAACGAATCATGAGCGATTCCTTCACCGCCACCCCGCCGCGCCGACCCACCTTATTGATCATCCTCGATGGCGTCGGCCTCAATCCCAGCCGCGCCAACAACGCCCTGGCCCTGGCCCATACCCCCAATCTCGACCGCTATTTCGCCCATCACCCCCACACCGTGCTTGAGGCCTCTGGACGCGCCGTCGGCCTGCCCACCGGGCAAATGGGCAACTCCGAGGTCGGCCACACCACCCTGGGCGCCGGGGCCATCATCCGCCAGGACCTGGTGCGCATCGACGACGCCATCGCCGACGGCAGCTTCTTCGAAAACCCGGTACTCTGCGCCGCGGCCCAGAAGGCCGCCCAAGCCAAGGGGCGCGTCCACCTCATCGGCTTGGTCTCCGACGGCGGTGTCCACAGCCACATCCGCCACCTCATCGCCCTGCTGCGCCTGTGCCAACAAGAAGGCGCCCGGGCCGTGGTCCACATGATCACCGACGGCCGCGACACCCCCCCACGCTCCGCCCTGGGATATCTGGAACAACTCGAGCCCGTCCTCCAAGAGACCGGGGCCGTTATCGCCACCGTCAGCGGCCGCTACTACGCCATGGACCGCGACCGGCGCTGGGAGCGCACCGAGGCCGCCTTCCGCGCCATCGCCCTGGCCGAAGGACGGCGCCGCGCGCGCGATCCCCGAGAGGCCATCTGCCAAGCCTACGAGGCCGGCGAGAGCGACGAATTCATCCAACCCACCGTGGTCCGCGGCGCCCGCCCCATCGCCCCTGAAGACCAGATCGTCTTCTTCAACTTCCGCAACGACCGCTCGCGGCAACTCACCTACGCCCTCTACGACCCCCAATTCGACCGCTTCCCCCGCGACGGTTACAGCCCCCACCGTGTCACCTGCCTCACCGAGTACGACGCCCGCTTCAAGCTCCCCGTGGCCTTCCCTCCCGAGGCCCCGGAGACCACCCTGGCCGAGGTCATCAGCCAGGCCGGTATCCGCCAGTTTCACTGCGCCGAGACCGAGAAATACGCCCACGTCACCTTCTTCCTCAACGGCGGCCGCGAAGCGCCCTTCCCCGGCGAGGAACGCAAAATGATCCCCTCCCCCAAGGTCGCCACCTACGATCAACAACCAGAGATGAGCGCGCCGGAAGTCGCCCGTGCCGTGGTGGAGGCCATCGAGAGCGGGCGCTACGGCTTCATCGTCGTCAATTTCGCCAATGGCGACATGGTCGGCCACACCGCGGTACGCGAGGCCGTCATCCAGGCAGTGGAGGCCGTGGACCGCGCCGTCGGTGACGTCCTGGAGGCCGCCGAGAAACACGGCTACAGCGTCCTCCTCACCGCCGACCACGGCAACTGCGACGAAATGGTCGATCCCGTCACCGGCGAACCCCACACCCAACACACCATCTACCCCGTCCCCTGCCTGATCATGGACCAGACCCCCTGGGTACTGGCCACCGGGGGCGGGCTCAGCAACGTCGCCGCCACCGTACTCCAGCTCATGGGGCTGGAACGGCCCGAGGCCATGAGCGGCGACTCCCTGCTGCTCAAACCCCGGCTCGATGCCAGCGAAGACAAGGGCAACGACCTCCCCGCCTGCTCCGGGCTCCATTGAACCGCCGCCCCTTCCTCAGACAGAGATATTGACAAATCCGCCTTGACCCGTCTGCAAAAAACGACGACAATCTACCACTAAACGAATGGAAATCACCGCAGCGAGCCTTACCCCCATGTCACGGATCGACATCACCCCGCTATTTGGTCTTCTGCTCCTGGCCCTGTTCTCCTGTGCCTGCTTCGCCGAAGAACTGCAGACCTTCTCCGAACGCGGTTTCAGCGAGCAAGGGATCTACCAAGGCCGCAGCCTCCGCCTCGTTCAGGACAGCGGCGCCTACCTCGGCGGCACCTTGGCCGACTGGCGCACCGCCCCGGAGAGCACCACCCGTATCAGTGGCCTGTTCGTCGGTTACCGAAGCGATGGCCCTGTGGCCGTGGACATCGCCGTTGGCGGCTACAGCGAGATCGACCCCAACCGCCCTCACCCCGTGGAAGAGCTCTTGCCCCGGAGCCTTGGCTCGCTGGGCAAAGTGGCGTTCAGCGTGAACATGAACCGCAATCTCCAACTGGGGCTGGGTGGTCTCTACCTGAAGGCCCAGAAACACGGCGAACACATTTCCTCGACTGACCGTGTAATCGGCCAGGCCCACCTCGACTACCGCTTCTTCTGAGCCCTGACTCAAGTTCTCCCCACCCCGGTCGAAGATCCCCCTGAAGGAGGGGGATCATGGATCGAGCACAACCCGACATTCTCATCGTCGAAGACGACGCGGAACTCGCCGCGCTCTACCAATTCCTGCTCCAGCAAGAAGGCTGGAGCAGCGAGATCATCGACCACGGCCGCACCGCCCTGGAGCGTCTCGACACGCCCCCCCTCCCCCGCTTGATCCTCCTCGATCTGCTCCTGCCCCAGATCGATGGTAGCCAGATCCTCAAGAAATCCCGCCGACTCGAGCCAGCCCCACCGGTCGTGGTGGTCAGCGCCCTAGGCGCTCGGCAGCGGGAAGAGTCCTTGCGACTGGGGGCCCAGGCCTATTTTCCCAAGCCCTTCGACCCCCACCAACTCCTGAATACCCTCCGTGCACTGGTTCCCCCGTCTGATTAGCGTCCTGCTGTTGGCGCTGGGCACGCTAGGTGCCGAGGCCCAACCCAGCCCCCAGGACCTCGGCCCCCTCATCCGCCAGGCCGTGACGGCTGGTCATTGGCAACGGGCCGAAACGCTGTTGAAACAGTGGTTGCAACAGCTTCCCAACGATCCCCGCGCCCGCCTCTGGCAGGCCCGCCTGGCCCTTTGGCGCAATCACGGCGAACAGGCCTTGAAACTGGCCCAGGCCCTGGCCACCCAATACCCCGACGATGCCGACATCCTCCTGCTCCTCGCCCAGGCCCAGGCCACCAACGACCACCCCAGCGAGGCCCTGACCACCCTCGACCGCCTGCACCACCTGGCCCCCGACTATCCAGACGCCTGGCGACTCCATCTCAACCTGCTGCGCCGGCTGCAACGAGAACAGGCCTATTTCCGGCTGCTACGCCAATTACGCTCTCGCCACCCCGAGCGCCCCTGGCCGCGGCCTAGGACTGCCCAGACCATCGGCCTCAGCCAACAAAGCCAGATCCTCGACCGTGGACTCTCCCCCTGGCTTCGCTGGCAGCTCAACTATCGACGCCAAGCCCTCACCCAGCCCACGAGTCTCACCCTGCAGTGGGCCCGGGAACGCCGGTTCGATCTCTGGGACGACCAACTCGGTCTTCAGCTCCAACGCCGCCTTCCCCGCGGTAACTGGCAAGCCCGCGCCCTGTTCAGCCCCCAACACCAGGTCCTGGCCGCCAGTGAGATCGGCGCCCGCCTCAGTCACAACCTACCCGCCGCCTTCGACCTCGGTCTCGACCTCAGCCAACGCCACTACACCCGCTCCAGCGTCACCACCCTGGCCACGGAGATCGGACACCACCGAGGCCCTACCCGCCTCGGCTACCGCCTCACCCTCGCCCGCCTCATGGTGGGCGCCACCTCGGCAAGTCACCTGCTGCGCCTCGATCGTCCCCTCACCGCAAGCTGGCATGTCCGAACCAGCCTATGGTGGGGCCGAGAACTGGAATACGCCCCCAGCTTGGGAATCCTGGAATCCCGCGTTCGCGGACTGGGCGCCGACCTCAGTCACCGCCGCGGTCCCTGGCGGCTGGACCTCGGTGCCCTCTGGCACCGTCAAGGACAACGCTACACCCGAGGAGGAATCCACCTTGCCCTCCACCGCCAACTCTGAACTCTTCCTCGCCGCCGTCTGGGCCGTCGCCCTCTCCACCATCCTGTTGGCCCTGACGGTGCTCATCATCGTGGTCACCCTTCGGCTGCATTACGCCTGGCGGGCCCGAACCCGCCGCCGCATCCATCAACGCTGGCGCCCCATCATCCACCAGAGCCTGATTCGCGTTCCCAACGACCTCCCCCCTCTGCCCAAAAAACACCTCCAGCCCTTCCTGGAACTCTGGAATCACCTCCACGACTTGACCCACGGCCCGGCCACGGAAGGGCTCAACCGCCTGGCCCGCAAACTACGCATCGACTACGCCATCCTGCCCCTGCTCCATCATCGCCGCTTCCGCCGCCGGCTGCTGGCCATCGTCACCTGCGGCCATCTGCGCGAATACGCCGCCTGGGACACCCTCAACGAACTCCTCGAACACCCCAACCCCGTCCTCTCCCTGGCCGCCGCCCGCGCCCTGGTGGAAATCGACCCCCGCCAAGCCATCGGCACCGTCATCCAAGAAATCCTCAAACGCGAGGATTGGCCCGCCGGCAAGGTCGCCACCCTCCTCACCGAGGCCCCTGGCCGGCTGGTCGCCCCACCGCTCCTGGCAGCCATCCATCGCGACCCCCATCGTCACGCCCCCCGCCTATTGCGCTATCTCGGCCTAGTAGACCAACCCGAGGCCC
>JALSHN010000411.1 GCA_026982215.1 Gammaproteobacteria bacterium | reverse complement strand
AAGAACATCCTCATGATCGGCCCCACCGGGGTGGGCAAGACCGAGATCGCCCGCCGGCTGGCCAAATTGGCCCGGGCCCCCTTCATCAAGGTGGAGGCCACCAAGTTCACCGAGGTGGGCTACGTGGGCCGCGACGTGGAATCCATCATCCGCGACCTGGCCGACGCCGCCATCAAGATGGTGCGCGAGGAGGCGATGGCCAAGGTGCGCAACCGCGCCGAGGAGGCCGCCGAGGAGCGGGTACTGGATGCCCTGTTGCCCCCGCCCCGGGGTGGTTTCGGCGAGCCCCAGCGCGAGGACAGCGACACCCGCCAGCGTTTTCGCAAGATGCTGCGCGAGGGCAAGCTGGACGAGCGCGAGATCGAGGTGGAGGTCTCCAGTCCGGTGGGGGTGGAGATCGTCACCCCCCCGGGGATGGAAGAGATGACCAGCCAGCTCAAGAGCCTGTTCCAGAACCTCGGCGGTGGCCGCACCCGCCGGCGGCGGCTCAAGGTGGCCGAGGCCATGCGCCTGCTCACCGACGAGGAGGCCGCGCGGCTGGTGGACGAGGAAGAGATCAAGGCCCGCGCGCTGCGGGCGGTGGAGGAGAACGGCATCGTCTTCATCGACGAGATGGACAAGATCTGTGGCCGTGGCGAGGGCCGTTCCGGCCCCGACGTCTCTCGTGAGGGGGTGCAGCGTGACTTGCTGCCGCTGGTGGAGGGCTGCACCGTCTCCACCAAGCACGGCATGATCCGCACCGACCACATCCTGTTCATCGCCTCCGGCGCCTTCCATCTCGCCAAGCCCTCCGACCTCATCCCCGAACTCCAGGGGCGCCTGCCCATCCGGGTGGAGCTCAAGCCGCTGAGCGCGGACGACTTCGTGCGCATCCTCACCGAGCCCGACTGCAGCCTCACCCAGCAATACAGTGCCTTGATGCGCACCGAGGGCGTGGAGCTCCGTTTCACCGAGGACGGCATCCAGCGCATCGCCCAAGTGGCCTGGGAGGTGAACGAGCGCACCGAGAACATCGGCGCCCGCCGCCTGCACACGGTGATGGAGCGGTTGCTGGAAGACCTCTCTTACCAGGCCCCCGATCGTGCCGGCGAGGCCGTGGTGGTGGATCGGGCCTACGTCGATGAGCGCCTGGGGGAGCTGATCCAGGACGAAGACCTCACCCGTTACATCCTGTGACTGCCATGGACAACGTCAAACGCATCCCCACCGAGATCCGGCTGCACCAGAAATCGCGTCTGCTGGAGGTCCACTTCGACAACGGTGCCCGCTTCACCCTGCCGGCGGAGTTCCTGCGGGTCTACTCGCCCTCCGCCGAGGTCCGCGGTCACGGCCCCGGGCAGGAGGTGCTCCAGGTGGGCAAGGAGGACGTCAACATCCAGGCCATCGAGCCGGTGGGCCAGTACGCGGTGAAGCTCATCTTCACCGACGGCCACGACACCGGCATCTACTCCTGGGACTACCTCTACGAGCTGGGCGAGAACCAGATCCAACTGTGGCAGGACTATCTGGCCCGCCTGCGCGAGGCCGGCCACAGCCGCAAGGAGACGTGATGAGCGAAGGCGACAAGGCCCGGGTCACCCACTTCGGCTACCAGAAGGTCCCGGTGGAGGAAAAGGCCCGCCGGGTGCGGGAGGTGTTCCGCTCGGTGGCCGGCAAATACGATCTCATGAACGACCTGATGTCCTTCGGCATCCACCGGGCCTGGAAGTTTTTCACCGTGTTGCTGGCCCAGATCCGCCCGGGGCAGCGGGTGTTGGACCTGGCCGGCGGCACCGGCGACCTGGCCGCGCGCATCGTCCCCCGGGTGGGGCCGGAGGGGGAGGTGGTGCTGGCCGACATCAACGAGGCCATGCTCGCCGTGGGCCGCGAGCGACTCACCGACATGGGCCTGGTGGGCAACGTCCGTTACGTGCAGGCCAATGCCGAGGCCCTGCCGTTCCCCGACGACCATTTCGACCGGGTGACCATCGCCTTCGGGCTGCGCAACGTCACCGACAAGGACGCCGCCCTGCGTTCCATGTACCGGGTGCTCAAACCCGGCGGTGAATTGTTGGTGCTGGAGTTCTCCAAACCGCGCCTGCCGGGGCTGCGCCCCCTCTACGACCTCTACTCCTTCACCGCCCTGCCGGTGATGGGCCGGCTGGTGGCCGGCGATGCCGACAGCTACCGCTACCTGGCCGAGTCCATCCGCGTCCACCCCGACCAGGACACCCTGCTGGCGATGATGGAGTCCGCCGGTTTCGAGCGTTGCCGCTACCACAACCTCAGCGGTGGCATCGTCGCCCTGCACCGGGGCTTCAAGCTCTGAGGGGGTGGCGGTGATCCTCCCCCGCCCGCTGTTGATGACCGTGGAAGAGGCACTCCGGTCCCTGCTGCGTCTCGACCCCGAACTGCCTTCCCGCCTGGCCCGTCATGCCGGGGCAGTGATCGAGATCTACATCGAGGGCTTGGGGACCCGGTTGGCAGTGGAGCTCACCGAAGAGGGCTTTCGCTTCCACCCCGAGCCGCCAGCCCCGCCCCGGGTCGTGGTGCGCGGGGGCCCGGCTTCCCTGCTGCGGCTGGCTCGAGGTGCCCCGCCCACGGCCTGTGGGGTGAGTCTGCAGGGCGATCCCGCCTTGCTCCAGGCCCTGTCCCAGGCCTTGCGCCAGGCCGATCTGGACTGGGAAGAGGCCGTCGCCCACATTACCGGGGATGTGATCGCCCACCAGTTGGGACGGGGGGTGCGTGAATTGACCGCTTTCCTGCGCCGGGCCGGCGATGAGTTCGAGCGTGACCTCAGCGAATACCTGCGTGACGAGACCGAGCTGCTGGCCGTGCCCCACGAGGTGCGCCGCTGGATGGAGGCGGTGGACGAGTTGGTGGAGGCCGAGGCCCGCCTGGAGGCCCGCTTGCGCCGCCTGGAGGCCCGCATGGCGGACGGGCAGCGGTGATCGCTCGGCTGCGCCAGCTCTGGCGGCTGTGGCACATCCAGCGAGTGCTGTTGCGCTACGGGCTGGACGAACTCGTCTTCACCCCCCCCATGCTGCGGCCGCTGGCCTTCCTGCTGCGGCTGATGCCCTGGCGCTGGTTCCGTCGCCCACAGGACCCCTTGGGGCAGCGCATCCGCTGTGCCCTGGAGGACCTGGGGCCGATCTTCGTCAAGTTCGGTCAGGCCCTCTCCACCCGCCCCGACTTGCTGCCGCCGGACATCGCCGTGGAACTGGCCAAGCTCCAGGACCGGGTACCGCCCTTTCCCGCCGATCAGGCACGGGTGGTGATCGAGCGGGCCCTGGGGTGCCCGCTGGACGAGGCCTTCGCCCATTTCGAGGCCGAACCGCTGGCCTCGGCCTCCATCGCCCAGGTGCACGCCGCCCGTCTGCCCGACGGCCGCGAGGTGGTGGTGAAGGTGGTGCGTCCGCAGATCCACCGCCTCATCGACCGCGACATCGAGCTGCTCTATCTGGTGGCTGCCCTGGCCCGGCGCTACTGGCCCGAGGCGCGGCGCCTGCGGCCGGTGGAGGTGGTGCGAGAGTTCGACAAGACCCTCCACGACGAGCTGGACCTGATGCGTGAGGCGGCCAATTGTTCGCAGTTGCGGCGCAACTTCGAGGGCTCGGAGCTGCTCTACGTCCCCGAGATCCACTGGCCGCTCACCCGGCGCGAGGTGCTGGTCCAGGAACGGATCCACGGCATCCCGGTGGCCGACGTCCCTGCCCTGCGTGAGGCCGGGGTGGATCTGGTGGCGCTGTCCGAGCGTGGGGTGGAGATCTTTTTCACCCAGGTGTTTCGCCACAATTTCTTCCACGCCGACATGCACCCCGGCAACATCTTCGTCGATCCCAGCCGCCCCGAGGCGCCGCGCTATCTGGCGGTGGACTTCGGCATCATGGGCAGCCTCACCGACGAGGACCAGCGCTACCTGGCGGAGAACTTCCTCGCCTTCTTCCAGCGCGACTACCGGCGGGTGGCGGTGTTGCACGTGGAGTCCGGCTGGGTGCCCGAGGGCACCCGGGTGGACGAATTCGAGGCCGCCATCCGCACCGTGTGCGAGCCCATCTTCGCCCGGCCGTTGAAGGACATCTCCTTCGGCCAGGTGTTGTTGCGGCTGTTCCAGACCGCGCGCCGTTTCCAGATGGAGGTGCAGCCGCAACTGGTGCTGCTGCAAAAGACCCTGCTCAACATCGAGGGCCTGGGGCGTCAGCTCAACCCCGATCTGGACCTGTGGCGCACCGCCAAGCCGTTTCTGGAGCAATGGATGCGGGATCAGGTGGGGCCGAAGGCGGTATGGGAACGCCTGCGCGACGAGGCCCCCGAGCTGGCCCGTGCCTTGCCGGAGATGCCGCGGCTGCTGCACCGTTATCTCCAGGCCGGCAGTGGGCCGCCGCCCTCGCTCTCGCCGCCGCCACCGCCACCCCCGGTGTTGGCCCCGACGCTGTTTCTCTCCGGCGCTCTGGCCGCCTGGGCCGAGGGTCCGGGGTGGTGGGGGCTGCCCTGGTGGTCGTGGGGGTTGTGGGCCGGGGCGCTGGCGGCCCTGGCATGGAGATGTCGTGGATGAGGGTCCGGGCCGGTTTCGTCTGGCGCGAGGGCAATCGCGTCACCCTCTACCGCGACGGCATCGAGTTCTTCCCGCCCATGCTCCAGGCCATCGAGGCGGCCCGGGAGCGCGTCTATCTGGAGATGTATCTGATGGAGTCCGGCGAGGTGGCCCGCCGCTTCGTGGACGCCCTGTGCGCCGCCGCCCGCCGCGGCGTGGCGGTGTACTGCCTGCTGGACGACTTCGGCAGTCTCAAACTGCGCCGCAGCGATCGTCGCCGCTTGGTGGAGGCGGGGGTGCATCTGGCCTTCTACAACCCGTTGGATTGGCGCAAGTGGTTGGGAAATCTCTATCGGGACCACCGCAAGCTACTGCTGGTGGACGAGGCGGTGGCCTTCGTGGGCGGGGCCGGACTCACCGACGAGTTCCTGCTCGGCGAGCGGGCCTGGCGGGAGACCATGGTGGCGGTCTCCGGCCCCTGTGTCGCCGATTGGGCCGTGCTGTTCCAGCGCAACTGGCGCCGCTGGTCGCGCTATTGTCTCCCCAAGGGTGGGGATCTCGAGGGTGGGAAGGACGGGTGGTCGGGCCGGGTGCAATACAGCGCCGCCGGGCGTTACCTGGGGGTCAAATGGGCCTTGGAACAACGGGTGCGCCAGGCGCAGCGGCGGGTATGGCTCACCACCGCCTATTTCGTGCCCCCGGTGAAGTTGCGCCGGGCACTGAGCGGCGCCGCCCGGCGAGGGGTGGACGTGCGCCTGATCCTGCCCGGCCCCCACACCGATCACCCGGCGGTGCGCCATGCCGGGCGGCGTTTCTACACCCGCTTGTTGCGTGACGGGGTGCGCATCTATGAGTTCCAGCCGCGGTTCATCCACGCCAAGATGGCCCTGGTGGACGACTGGGCCATGGTGGGCTCGGCCAATTTCGATCGCTGGAATCTGCGCTGGAATCTGGAGAACGACCAGGAGATCGACGCCCCCGAGTTCGCTGTTCGGCTGGAGGCTATGTTGCGCCGCGATCTGGAGGACTGCGAGGAGATCACCCTGGAGGGCTGGCTGACCCGTCCGGCCTGGGAGCGGTTGCTGGCACGCTTGTTTGGCCACCTGGATCTGTGGCTGTGGGGGCTGGCGCAGATGCGCGGGGTCTGGCCCAGCCTGCGGCGTGGCCGTCTGCGCCGTCCGCGCCGCCCTAGTGGAGGGCCAGGGGCACGGAGAGGGTGAAGGCCGGGATGGGGACCTCGAAGGCCTCGCCCTCGTCGGTGATCATCTGATAGCTGCCTTCCATGGTTCCCACCGGGGTCTCCATGATGGTGCCGCTGGTGTATTCGAACACCTCCCCGGGTTCCAGACGCGGTTGTTCGCCCACCACCCCTAGGCCGCGCACTTCCTGCACCCGGCCGTCGGCGTCGGTGATCACCCAGTGGCGGCTCACCAGCCGAACCGGGCACGGACCGTGGTTGATGATGCGGATGGTGTAGGCAAACACGTAGCGCCCCAAATCGGGGGAGGACTGTTCGGGGAGATAGCGGGGGCGGGGGATGACCTCGACCTGGCTCGGGGGTTGTTCGTTCATGGCGCGCTCACCTCCTGGGCGGCCACCCGGGCGGCGCCCAGCAGGCCGACGCGAGTATTGATGATCACCTGCACCGGGAATTCCTCCATCAAAGGGGCCATGCGGCCCTTGGCGCGGAAGGCGGCGATGAAACCACCGCCACTGAGCAGGTCCAGCAGTTTGGGGGCGATGCCGCCGGCGAGGAACACTCCCCCGTGGGCCAAGGTGGTGAGGGCCAGATTGCCGGCCTGGGCGCCATAGATGCGGATGAACAGTTCCACCGCCTCGCGGGCCAGGGCATCACCGTGCCACAGGGCGTGTTCGCTGATGCGGGCCGGGGCATCATCGTGGTCCAGCATCACGGTGAGGGCGGGGTCGGCCCGCTGGGGGGCGCGTTGGGCCAGGAAGCGATAGATGTTCACCAGCCCCGGCCCGGAGAGCACCCGCTCGGCGCTCACGTGGCCGTGGCGGGGGTGCAACCAGGCCCATAGCTCGGCCTGGAGGGCATCGGTGGGGGCGAAGTCCACATGCCCTCCCTCGGTGGGCAGGACCTGGTAGTCCGTGCCGTTCCATACCAGGATGGCCACGCCCAGGCCGGTGCCGGCGCCGATGAGGGCCCGGGGGGCCCGGGCGCGGGGGCGGCCCGGTTGCAGGTTCACCAGGTCCTTGGGTTGCAGGGCGTCGATGCCGTGGCCCACTGCGGCGAAGTCGTTGATGAGCCGCAGCCGCGGTAGGCCCAGGCGGTGGGCCAGCTCCCGGGAGTCCAACCGCCAGGGGAGGTTGGTGATCCGCGCCGTCTGGCCGTCGGTATGCACTTCCACCGGACCGGCCACCGCCAGGCAGGCCGCGGTTACCGTCTCGCCGGCGAGGAAGTGTTCGATGAAGTCGGCGGGGTCGGGGTAATCGGCGCTGGGATAGACGGCCTCGCGCAGGCAACGTGGAAGGCCATTCACCACCTCGGCCAGCCACAGGCGGCCATGGGTGCCGCCGAGATCGCCGGCGAGGACTTTCATGGGGCCTCGGGGAGGCGGGAGGCGGCGGCCCGGTCCAGCCACCAGACCAATTCGCCCGCCGGGGCGCGTACCCGCGCCACCGGGTAGTCCGCCGCTTCGGGGGCAGCGGTGATCACGCGGGCGATCACCTCGGCCTTGGTCGCTCCGGCCACCAGCAGCATGATCTCCCGGGCGCGTTCGATGAGGGGGTAGGTGATGGTGACCCGCCAACTGTCCAGCTTTTGCACATACACTGCCACTGCGGGGCGGTCACGC
>JALSHN010000410.1 GCA_026982215.1 Gammaproteobacteria bacterium | reverse complement strand
TCATCGACCTCTACCCCATGGGTGCCGAGCTCCCCTACCGCATCGACCTCTTCGACGACGAGATCGAGAGCATCCGCACCTTCGACCCTCAAAGCCAGCTCACCATCGACCGGACCGAAGCCTTGCGGTTACTCCCGGCGCAGGAATTTCCGGTGGACGAGGTCGGCATCAGCCGTTTCCGCCGCGCCTTCCGGGCCCGCTTCGAGGGAGACCCCCAACGCAGCCTCATCTACCGGGAGATCTCCCAGGGGCTGTTGCCGGGCGGGGTGGAATACTACCTGCCCCTATTCTTCGAGCGCACCGAGACCCTGTTCGACTACCTGCCCGACAACACCGTGTTCGTACTCGCTGAGGACGTCCTTGGGGCGGCGCAGGGCTTCTGGGACGAGGTCGATCAACGCTATGAGCAACGTCGCCACGACGTGGAACGTCCGCTGCTGCGCCCCGACGAGCTCTATCTCCATCCCCAGGAGATCCAAGCGCGGTTGGAACGGCGACGGCGCATCCTCCTGCAGCGCCATGAATCCCCGGAAGCGGAGGCCTGCAACTTCCCCACCCTCGCCCCCAGCCGGGTCCGGCTGGACATCCATGCCGAGGAGCCCCTTGCCCCTTTGGTGGAACACCTCAAGGCCGGGGAACGCCGGACCCTGCTGGTAGCCGATGGCCCAGGCCGCCGCCAGGCCCTGGTGGAAATGCTCGCCCCCCATGGCATCCGCCCCAAAGAAGTGGACCACTGGCAGGAGTTCCTCGCCGCCGAATCCACCGTAGCGATCACCGCCGCGCCCCTGGACGAGGGACTCAAGCTGGAATCCCCGGCGCTGGAGGTCATCGTCGAATCCCAGCTCTACGGCGAACGGGCCCGTCAGCGGCGCCAACGGGAACGGCGGGGCAACCGTGATCCCGAGGCCCTCATCCGTGATCTCAGCGATCTGGCTGAAGGCGCCCCGGTGGTCCACGTGGATCACGGCGTGGGACGTTACCGCGGCCTCAAGCGCTTGGAAGTGGGCGGCCTGGAACACGAATTCCTCACCCTGGAATACGCCGACGGCGACACCCTCTACGTCCCCGTCACCAGCCTGCACCTGGTGAGCCGTTACACCGGCGCCTCCCCGGAAAACGCCCCGCTGCACAAGCTGGGCTCCAAACAGTGGGAGAAGGCCAAGCGCAAGGCGGCCCAGAAGGCCCGTGACGTGGCCGCCGAACTGCTGGAGGTCTACGCCCGCCGCGAGGCCGCCCGCGGGCGACGCTTCCATCTCGATCCGGTGGCCTACGGTGCCTTCGCCAGCGCCTTTCCCTTCGAGGAGACTCCCGACCAACAAGCCGCCATCGATGCCGTGATCGACGACCTCTGCTCCGAGAAGATCATGGACCGGGTGGTGTGTGGTGACGTGGGCTTCGGCAAAACGGAAGTGGCCATGCGGGCGGCCTTCGTCGCCACCCATGGCGGGGCGCAGGTGGCGGTGCTGGTCCCCACTACCCTGCTGGCCCAGCAGCACTACCAGAACTTCCGCGACCGCTTCGCCGACACCCCGGTGCGCATCGAGGTCCTGTCCCGTTTTCGCACCAAGAAAGAGGTCCAACGGGTATTGGACGATCTGGCCGAGGGCCGGGTGGACATCCTCATCGGCACCCACAAACTGCTGGCCCCCGAGGTCCGTTTCAAAGACCTCGGGCTGGTGATCATCGACGAGGAGCAGCGCTTCGGCGTCACCCACAAGGAACGCCTGAAGAAACTGCGCGCCCAGGTGGACGTGCTCACCCTCACCGCCACCCCCATCCCCCGCACCCTCAACATGGCCATGTCCGGGCTGCGCGAGCTGTCCATCATCGCCACCCCCCCCAGCCACCGCCATGCGGTGAAGACCTTCGTCGGTCAATGGGACAAGGCCATGATCCGCGAGGCCTGCCTGCGCGAACTCAAACGTGGCGGGCAGATCTACTTCCTCCACAACGAGGTGGACAGCATCGAGCGCATCGCCCGTGAGCTGGGCGAGCTGGTGCCCGAGGCCCGCATCAGCATCGCCCACGGTCAGATGCGGGAGAGGGAGCTGGAGCAGATCATGCTCGACTTCTACCACGGCCGCAGCAATCTCCTGGTGTGCACCACCATCATCGAGAGCGGCATCGACATCCCCAACGCCAACACCATCCTCATCAACCGCGCCGACAAACTGGGGCTGGCGCAACTGCACCAACTGCGCGGCCGGGTGGGGCGCTCCCACCACCGGGCCTATGCCTACCTCATCACCCCGCCCAAATCGGCCATGACCGCCGACGCGGTGAAACGCCTCGAAGCCATTGAATCGCTGGATCAACTGGGTGCCGGCTTCTTGCTGGCCACCCACGACCTGGAGATCCGTGGCGCCGGTGAACTGCTGGGCGACGAACAGAGCGGCCAGATCCAGGAAGTGGGCTTCGGCCTCTACACCGAGCTGCTGAAACAGGCGGTGAAGGCGCTCAAATCCGGCCAGACCCCCGAGCTGGACACCCCGCTGGACAGCGGGCCGGAGATCGAACTCCACAGCCCGGCCTTGATCCCCGACGACTACCTCCCCGACGTCCACACCCGGCTGGTGCTCTACAAACGCATCGCCTCGGCCGAAGACGAGACCGCCCTGCAGGCCCTGGAAGTGGAAATGATCGACCGCTTCGGGCTGCTGCCCGAGCCGGTGAAGACCCTGTTCGCCGTCGCCCGGATCAAACAACGGGCCAGTGCCCTGGGCATCCGCAAGATCGACTACGGTCCCCGGGGCGGGCGGATCCTGTTCGGCCCCCGTCCCCAGGTGGACCCCGCGGCGGTGATCCGCCTCATCCAGACCCAACCCCAGAGTTACCGCCTGGAAGGGCAGGAAAAACTGCGCTTGCTGGAGGGTGAAGAGGCCCTGGAGGCGCGGCTGCAGACTCTGGAGTGGCTGCTCACCACCCTCGCCCCCCCGGGAGAGGCAGCGGCCTAACGAGCCCGTTTTCCCGGGATCACCCCGGCGGCGGTCAATTCCTCCAAAAAACCGAAACGGGAGAGATCGCGCATGCGCATGGGATAGAGCACCCCGTCGAGGTGATCGCACTCGTGCTGCAACACCCGAGCATGGAACCCCTCGGCGACCCCGGCAATCACCCGGCCCGCCACATCATGGGCCTCGTAGCGCACCCGCGCCGGCCGTTCCACCCAGCCGCGCAATCCCGGCAGCGACAGACACCCCTCCCAGGCCCCGGCCCATCCCGCCTCCCGATCCGGGGTCCAGCGTGGATTGACCAACACCGTCGCCGGCACCGGCTCGGCCCAGGGATAGCGGGGGTTCTCCGCCGACTCGAACACCACCACCCGCCACGGCTCGCCGATCTGAGGAGCGGCCAGACCGGCGCCCCCGACGGCATACAAGGTGTCCCACAAATCGCGCACCAAATGACCCAGCCAGTCCGACCCAAAGGCCGACGCCGGTACCGGCTCGGCCCGCTGCAACAAGCGGGGGTCCCCCATGCGCAGGATACGTCGCTCCACACTCACATCTCCCGGTGACGCTGAATGAGAATGGTATACTTCGGGCTTCCGTCATCGCCAGGGAGCCACGGTGTCCATCCTGTTGCGACTGCTGATCCCGCTCCTGTTCGCCGCCTCGGCACAGGCGGCACCGGAGACCCATTGGTATCAGGTGGAGGTCCTGGTGTTCGATCGTGCCGATCTGGAGGAAGGCCTGCAATCCGAATTCTGGCCCGCCGATCCTGGTTGGCCGGTGTTGCGCGGTGGTGCCGAACTGGTTCCGATGGAATCGGCCACCGACGGCCCCCCCTCCGCTCACGATGCCCTCGAATACGCCGCCGTGGATCTCCTCTACCAAGACCTGCTGCCCCAAGCCGACCGGCTGCAGCGGGCACGCTCTTATCGCCTCCTGGCCCACCTGGCCTGGATCCAGCCGGCGGAGCCAGGCAAACCCGGGCCCGCTGCCCTGATCACCGATCCCGACGACCCGGAGCGTTATCAACCCCTGAACTACCTTCCCGAGCTGGCGGCCCCGGCGTTGGTGGTCACCCCACCGTTGGACGCCACCCCCGCTGCCCTGCCGGACGCGCTGGCAGTGGAGACCGTCCCCGCTCCCGATGCTCTGCCCGCCGATGTCGTCCTGCCCGATCACGGCGCCATCGGCCTGCCCCTGGCGGCTGCGGCGGAATCGGCCGGGGAAGGAAACGACACCGGCACCGTCCACCTGATCTCTTATCTGGGGCCGCCGCAGCTACGGGTCTTCGGACGGGTGCGGCTGATCCGCAAACGTTACCTGCACCTCGAGCTGGACCTGCTCTACCGTCCGGAGGCCGAGCGCCTGGATGAGCGGCTCTCCCCCGAGCGCTGGCCCACCCACCCCCAAGCGAGGGTGGCGGAAGATCCCGCGGTGGTGGACTCCGGCATGCCGCCCGCCGGGACGGTCGCGGCGGCGGACGTGCCGCCGATGGCCACGGAAGGCGAGACGACCGCCCTCTCGGAGCCAATGGATCCCTGGACGGTGAGCGGCTTTCGCCTCAAGCAATCCCGGCGGGTACGCAGCGGTGAGCTGCACTACTTCGATCATCCCCTGTTCGGCGTGCTGGCGCGGATCAAAAAGGTGGAACCACCCGGCTCGGAAGAGGAAGCCCCCGGCGCCTTCCCCGGCGCACCGGCGCCCTGATCACACCAGGGGGATGGTGGCCTCCAACAGGTCGCGCACCCGCGCCATCCCCAGCTTGAGGTTGCGGCCGATCTCCTCCATGGAGACCGGGCCGTCACCACGACCGGCGGCCAGATTGGCCACCACGGCGATGGTGGCGTAGCTCAGATCCAATTCCCGGGCCAATACCGCCTCAGGCATGCCGGTCATACCGACGATGTCACCGCCGTCACGCTCGATCCGGTCGATCTCGGCGGCGGTCTCCAGCCGTGGGCCCTGGGTGGCGGCGTAACACCCCCCCTCGACGACATCGAAGGGCAGCTCACGCCCGGCCTCGAGCAGCCTGGCCCGCAGCTCGGGACAGTAAGGGGCGGTGAAATCCACGTGCACCACCCTGCTGCCGTCCTCGAAGAAGGTATTGGCTCGCCCCCAGGTGTAATCGATGATCTGATCGGGGATCACCAGCCGCCCCGGCAGCATGTCGGCCCGGATCCCTCCCACCGCCGCCACGGCGATGATCCGCTTGACGCCGATGTAGTCCAGCGCCCAGATGTTGGCGCGGTAGTTGATCTTGTGGGGCGGGATGGTATGCCCGGGTCCATGGCGGGCGAGGAACACCACCTCCTTGCCGAACAGCCGGCCGTGGATGAAAGGGGCGGAGGGTTCGCCGAAGGGAGTGTGCACCACCTCGCGGCGGACGATCTCCAATTGTTCCATGGAGGTGAGACCGGTGCCGCCGATGATTGCCAACTCGCTCATGGGTCAGTCGTCTTCCTTGAGGGCGTAGATGCCGGGCAGATTGCGCAAATAGTCATGATAATCCATGCCGTAGCCGAAGACGTAACGATCGGGCACGGTGAGGCCGGTGAAATCGGCCCGGGGCAGGGCCTCCCGCGGGCGGATCTTGTCCACCAGCACCGCACTGTAGACCGCCTCGGCCCCGGCCTGGCGGCAATAATCGAGGATCGCCGCCAGGGTGACCCCTTCGTCGAGGATGTCGTCCACCACCAGCACCACACGCCCGGCCAGTTCATGACGGGGGCGGGCCAGCCAGTGCAGCTCGCCGCCCCGGGTGGCGCCGCGGTAACGGGTGGCATGGAGATAGTCGAGGGTGAGGGGGAAATCGAGCCGCAGCACCAGTTGCGCCGCCGGGATCATCCCGCCGGTGAGCACCGCCAAGACCAGGGGATCACGGCCCGAGAGACGGGCGTCGATCTCCCCGGCCATGCGGTCCAGGGCGCGCTCGATGTCGTCTTGGGAATAGAGGCGGTCCGCCTGGAGATAGGCGGACCACGCCGCATCGGCCTCAGCCATCAATAGGTGAAAGTGACGGTGTCGTCGTCCATGGCCTCGCTGATGACATAGGCACCGCCGACGGTCTCTTCGATCTCGGGAATGAGGTCATCGCCCCACAGATCCAGGGTGGGGGTGCAGACCTTGAACTTCACCCCGGCCTCGTGGGCGTCCTTGATGAATTCATACACGCTCTTGGGGCTGCCTTCCTGGACGAACAGCTTCTCCGCCACGCCCTTCTTGGCCAGCTCGCCGGCGCGCCCGGTGAGGATTACTTCCACGTCGAATTCCATCGCCGCGGCCACGGTAGCCTGGAAGAAAGGCGCACCCAGCTCGGAGGGGTTGCGGGGGTCGGTGTTCACCATGATGATCATCAGCTTGTCGGCCATCGGTCGTTCTCCATGGGTGCGGTTGGTGGGATCGATTATAGGGAGCCCCCAAGCGCAACTCCAGAGCAAAACACTAAAAATTACTAATATTTGAATACAGTGAATTTTGGCCACGGGTGACACGGTAAAAATGGCTGGGGCACCCTTGGCGGCAGTCTGTGGCCCCCAGTCCGGGCCAGGGCACCTCGATATCGGGATGGGCGGCCAAGGCCAAGGACAGGGCGCATTCCTCGCCGCCGGGGAAACGCTGTACCCCCAGCCAGCGACACCCCGGATGGGCCAGCAGGGCATCGATGTGCCAGCGGCGCACCGCTCCCTTCTCGTGGCACAGGCGTCGATGCCGCCCCACCCTCGCCTCCAGTCCGCGGCGGGCACTGCCGACGTAGAGATATTCTCCGGCGGGCAGGTACCTCTTCCCCAGACGACCGACTTCCAAACACAGCGGCTCGATGAATCGCAAGCGCAGCAGATAGGCCCCGTGATTCACGGCGCCCGCTCACTGCGCTTGCGGCCGGGGTGGCGCAGCAACCCCCGCACCAGCGCCAACTCGTCCTGTTTGCGCGCCACTGCCTGGCGGCCTTCTTCGATGGCGGCCTCGGCACGATGGAATTCCATCAGGCCCAGTTCGGCCAGCCGCGGGGCGATGATCGCCTCAGGCGGATCGCCGGCCATGCGCGAACGGGTAATGCGCACTTGCATGATGTTGATGCTGGAGGCCATCACCTCCATCAGCGAGGGGGGCTTTTGCGGGCTGGCCTCGTTGACCCAGCCCTTGATGCGCAGGGCACCGTCGAGCAGGCTCTGGACGAAGCCGCTGCGGGCGAATTCATCGCCGAGGAGTTGTTGCAGGGTCTCGCTCCAGCCTTCCTCTTCCTCACGGCGCAGGTGTTTGCCGACGATATCGGTGTTGAGGTCCACCGCGATCACCACATCGGCCCCCATGGCCCGGCACAGGCTCACCGGCACCGGGTTCACCAGGCCGCCGTCCACCAGGACCCGATCTTTGTGCACCACCGGGATGAACAACCCCGGCAGGGCGATGGAG
>JALSHN010000409.1 GCA_026982215.1 Gammaproteobacteria bacterium | reverse complement strand
GGGCTATATAGGGCCGGTATGGCGGCTTTCAAGGGGAGGGATTCTTGTGTGGGCAAACCACAATATCTTGTGGTTGGTGGGGATAAAAAATATCGCCCTTCTCAATCAATAACTTGCAATATTTCTTTTTTATTTCAATTAGTTATTGAGCTTGCGGTATGGGGGTGGCCGGTTATAATCACTGCCCCATAACCACAACATATTGTGGTCCGGATTTTCCGGCACACAGCCTGCACGCACTCGCAGACCACAGCCACGTACCAAGAAGAAAGGGTCCTGACGACATCATGCAAAACGCCCGACTCAAGCCCGTTCCCAACGAGGTCTCCGAGATCCCCCTGCAGCCCGCCTCCCTGGACATCTGGGACAAGAAATACCGCCTGAAGACCCATACCGGCGAGCCGGTGGACGCCACCTTGGACGCTACCTATCAGCGTGTCGCCCGCGCCCTGGCCGAGGTGGAGGAGAGCGAGGAGAAACGCCGCTTCTGGTATGAGCGTTTCCTGTGGGCCCTGCGCCATGGGGCCATCCCCGCTGGCCGGATCATCTCCAACGCCGGCGCCTGGGACTACAAGCCCGCCACCTCCACCATCAATTGCACCGTATCCGGCACCATCCGTGACTCCATGGACGACATCCTCGCCAAGGTCCACGAGGCGGGTCTGACCCTGAAGGCCGGCTGCGGCATCGGTTATGAGTTCTCCACCCTGCGTCCCCGGGGAGCTTACGTTTCCGGGGCCGGGGCCTACACCTCCGGTCCGCTGTCCTTCATGGACATCTACGACAAGATGTGCTTCACCGTCTCCTCCGCCGGCGGCCGCCGGGGCGCCCAGATGGCCACCTTCGACGTCGGCCACCCCGATGTGTTCGATTTCATCCGCGCCAAGCGCGAGGACGGCCGCCTGCGCCAATTCAACCTCTCGCTGCTGGTCACCGAGGATTTCATCGAGGCGGTGAAGGCCGACGCCGACTGGCCCTTGGCCTTCCCCTTGATGTCCGCCGAGCTGGAACAGGGGGAGATCGACCTCGACGATCCCGACCAAGTGGTGTGGCGGGACTGGCCCCACAGCGACGGTTACATCGTCAACGACCAGGGCAAGGTGGCCTGCCGGATCTACAAGGTGGTGCGCGCGCGCCGGCTGTGGGACATGATCATGAGCTCCACCTACGACTTCGCCGAGCCGGGGTTCATCCTCATCGACAAGGTCAACGAGATGAACAACAACTGGTTCTGCGAGGACATCCGCGCCACCAATCCCTGCGGCGAGCAGCCGCTGCCGCCCTACGGTGCCTGCCTGTTGGGCTCGGTGAACCTCACCCGCTTCATCAAGCACCCCTTCACCTCCAAGGCCGAGTTCGATTGGGAGACCTTCCGCGAGGTGGTCTCGGTGTTCACCCGCATGCTGGACAACGTGGTGGAGATCAACGGCCTGCCCCTGGAGGGGCAGCGCGAGGAGATCCGGCGCAAGCGCCGCCATGGCATGGGTTTTCTCGGCCTGGGTTCGGCGATGACCATGCTGCGCATGCGTTACGGTGACCCGGACTCCCTGGCCTTCACCGAGACGGTGAGCCGGGAGTTGGCCCTGGCTGGTTGGCGTACCGGACTGGCCCTGGCCGAGGAGAAGGGGCCGGCGCCGATCATGGAAGAAGAATTCGAGATCACCGCCGAGCTGTTGCGCAAACGTCCCGAGCTGGCCGAAGACGGCTATCGGGAGGGAGACCGCTTGCCCGGCCGGGTGTTGTGGGCCCGTTATTCCCGCTACATGCAGAAAGTTGCCGAGGTCGATCCCGAACTGGTGGAGGCCCTGGCCGAGCGTGGTTGCCGTTTCACCCATCACAGCTCCATCGCCCCCACCGGCACCATCTCGCTGTCGCTGGCCAACAACGCCAGCAACGGCATCGAGCCCAGTTTCTCGCACCACTATTTCCGTAACGTCATCCGCGAGGGCAAGAAGACCAAGGAAAAGGTGGACGTCTATTCCTTCGAACTGTTGGCCTACCGGGAGATGATCAATCCCGCCGCCGCTCCCGATGCCGAAGATCCCGCCAACCGTCTGCCCGACTACTTCATCTCCGCCGATGCCCTCGATCCCCGGGCACACGTGGACGTGCAGGCGGCGGCGCAGAAGTGGATCGACTCCTCCATCTCCAAGACCATCAACGTCCCCACCGATTATCCCTACGAGGCTTTCAAGGACATCTACCTCTACGCCTACGATCAGGGTCTCAAGGGCTGCACCACCTTCCGCTTCAACCCGGAAGCCTTCCAGGGGGTGCTGGTGAAGGAAGAAGACCTCAAGAACACCGTCTACCGCTTCACCTTGGAAGACGGCACGGTGATCGAGGCCCGTGGTGACGAGGAAATCGAATACGACGGCGAGATTCACACGGCCGCCAACCTCTACGACGCCCTCAAAGAGGGCTATTACGGCAAATTCTAGGAGCGACCATGGCCATCAAGATCGATCGCAAGATCGTCGGTTTCTCGGTGAAGAAGGAGGAAGACGAGGCCGCCGCCACCGCGGAGCAGGGCGCTGCCGCGGCCGAGCCCTCCGTGGAGCAGATGAACGAGCACCTGGAGCGTCCGGAGATGCTCTTCGGCTCCACCTACAAGGTGAAGACGCCGCTGTCCGAGCATGCCCTCTACGTCACCATCAACGACGTGGTGCTCAATCAGGGCACGCCCCACGAGGTGCGCCGACCCTTCGAGATCTTCATCAATTCCAAGAACATGGACCACTTCCAATGGATCGTGGCCCTGACGCGGATCATCTCCGCGGTATTCCGCAAGGGCGGGGACGTCACCTTCCTGGTGGAGGAATTGAAGGCGGTGTTCGACCCCCGTGGCGGTTATTTCAAGAAGGGCGGCAAGTACATGCCCTCGCTGGTGGCCGAGATCGGCGACGTGATCGAGAACCACCTGCGGCTCATCGGCATGCTGGAGAGTGATGAGCTGGACGAGCATCAGAAGGCCTTCCTGGCCGCCAAGCGGGCAGAGTACGAGGGCAGGGGCAGCGGCGAGGCGGGAGCGGACGGCGAGGCCTATCCCCCCGGTGCCCAGCTCTGTCCCAAGTGTCACACCAAGGCGATGATCCAGATGGACGGCTGCCTCACCTGCCTGAGCTGCGGCGAGTCCAAGTGCGGTTGACCCCCCTGCCGGTCGCCTCTCCCCTCCGGGGCGGCCGGCTCTTTTTCTCTCCTTGTTTCCGTGCCCTGTTCCTGAGTGCCAAGATGGGTCTTGTGGCCCCTAGGCCGGGGTTGTGCCATATTTTCTCTTGCCGGCGACAGTTTGCGGTCGTGACGGCAACGAAAAATCATCGAACCGCCGATCAAGAGCGGTGATTTGTCTGTGGGGAACGATCGCGGCGCGGCCGACGGCGCCGGCGGTCAGGGGTTGGGTGAGCCGGTGTGGCCGGCGAACGACGGGGTGGTCCCATGTCGGATTCTCTCATCTCACACCTGCGCCAGGGTCTGCGCTGGCGCCTCTATCTCGCCGTGACAGCGTTGCTGCTGACCCTGTTGGGGCTGCTGGCCGGTGCCGTGTTGTCGCTGGATCGGGTGAGCGAACGTTTCCGGGAGCTGGTCAGCGGGCCGGTGGAGGAGGTGCTCACCGTCAAGGATCTGCGCGGCCGCATCCTTGGCATGGGGCTGGTGATCCATCATTACGTCGGGGAGGACGATTCTCTCTACCGCGAACGTTATCATCGCCGGGTGCAGGCGGTGGAGCTGGAATTCCAGCGCCTGTCGGCGCGTGACGATCTGACCCCGGTGCAGCGCGAGGGGGTGCTGCGAGCCCAGCGGCAATGGCGCATCCTGCGTCAAGTGGTGGATGACCTCCGGCAACGGCATGGGACGCTGGAGCATGCCCGCCTCACTGAGCGACTGGAGGAGGTGGCGACCCATTTGTCGCGCATCGCCAACACCCTGGATCGGGTCAGCGACGAGTCCATCGACCGTCTCCACGAGGAGGTGCGCTGGAGCAGCGAGTTGCGCCGAGAGGTGGTGGTGGTGCTCGCCGCCTTGGTGGTGGGGGGGGTGTTCCTGGCCTTGTCCGCCGGCGCGGGATTGGCGCGCAGTCTCGCGCTGCCCTTGCGTGAGCTGGAGGCTCACCGCGACACCGGGCTCGAGCGCGCCCCGCCGGCGCCGCTGCTCCCGCCGGATACCGGTGAGCGGGATGATCGGTCCTTGGCCCATGATCCGTTGACCGGCCTGTACAGTTTTCGTCAGTTTCACGAATTGGCGGAGCGGGAGATCCATCGCGCCACCCGTTACAACCGTCCTTTCGCCCTGTTGCTGGTGGACATCGATGACTTCCGCCGGGTGAATCAGCAATACGGTTATCTGGCGGGGGATTCGGTGTTGTGCACCGTGGCCTCGCGCATCCAGGCCAGTGTGCGTCCCACCGACGTGGCCGCCCGTTACGGCGGGGAAGAGATCAGCGTGTTGCTGGCCGAGATCGACGAGGAGGGCGCACTGGAGACCGCCGAACGTATTCGTCGCACCGTGGCCGACTCGCCGCTCAACATGGGCGAGGCGCGTTGGTTACGGGTGACGGTGAGCGTGGGTGTCGCCTTGTTCCCCGATGATGCCGAGGATTTGCCGCGTCTGTTGCAATGGGCCCGGCAGGCCTTGGAGGCGGCTCAGGCCAGTGGTGGCAACCGGGTGTGCAGCTGGAGTGAATTGACCCATTTCGCCTGAGGCCGGTCCGCCTCTTGCACAGCCGTGGTGGTGACCATTGGGCGGGAGGTGTGGTGGTGAGCTTGCACGTCGCCGTGGTGGGGGCCGGGGCCCCGAGTCGTGAGCTGGCGGAGATGTTGTGTGCGCTGGGTGAGCCGGTGCAGGTGAGCGTGGTGCTGGATTCCGCCGCCGAGGCGCCGTCTCCGCCGCCGCCCGGTGTCCGTACCCTGAGTCTGGAGGAGATGGTCGCCTTGGGGGAGGCGGTGGACATCATCTTCGATCTCGGGGATGCTGCCTTGCGCCGCCGCCTGCGCCAGGCGCTGTTCGCCAGCGACAATCACCATACCGTCATCGCCCCGCCGGCGGTGGCACGCCTGGTGTGGCTGCTGGCCGGTCGCCGCGCTCCCAGCGATCGTGGCGGGGGCGGCGGTTACTGAGCCTGTCGGCGCCGGGGGACCGCCCGCCGTCCTTGTTGCTGTCGCGGCGCCGGATTTTCCAATGATTCCTTCACGGTCGTTTCCTTCACATCCAGGCCGGCGATGACCACGCGGTTGCGTCCCCGCTGTTTGGCGGCATAGAGGGCCTGATCGGCATCTTTCAGCACGTCTTCGGGATGCTGGTGACGGGCGGGGTCGAACAGGCACATGCCGATGCTGATGGTGACATGGACCTGTTTCACCGGCCCCGAAGGCGGGGTGGGGTTCTTCGGGCGCTTCTTGGGACGGTCCTCGCTGCGCAGCACCAGGTGGGAGCGGTCCACCGAGACGCGCAGGGCGGAGAGTTGCTGGAAGGCGGTGTTCATCGCCAGTTTGCGCGGGAAGATGATGGCGAATTCCTCGCCGCCATAGCGGAAGGGTTTGCCGCCGGCACCCACTCGGCGGAGCCTGGCGGCCACCATTTTGAGGACCTGGTCGCCCACGTCGTGGCCGTAGGTGTCGTTGAAGGACTTGAAGTGGTCCACGTCCAGCATGGCCACGGCGTAGTGCCCCTTGAGCCGTTCCAGGGTCTCGTTGAAGGCCCGCCGGCCGGGCAGTCCGGTCAGCTCGTCCATGTAAGCCAGGTAGTAGGCGTGGTAGGCCACGGTCAGGCCCAGCAGGCCGCCGGCGCAGAGGAACAGGACCGCGGCGGCCTTGGGATCGGGGTAGAGCTGCAGGGTCAGGACCACGGCGCTCATCGCCCCCAGCAGGCCACCGTCGATGAGGGTGCGGCGGCGGATCAGGTTGATCACCGCCCAGCCGAGCCCCGCCGCGGCCGAGAGCATGCCCAGTTGGGTCAAGGGGGTGCGCTCGCTCAGCGGCAGGTCCACCACGATCTCGAAGGCGAGTACGTTGAAGGCCGGGCCCGGCCACAGCCTCAGGATCATCACGGTTCCCAGCAATTGGAGCAAGATCAGCACCCAGGGCATCACCTCGTGACGGGAGACGCCGCCGTGGTCTTCCTGGGCGATCACCCAGGCGAGATTGAGGGGTAGTAACAGGGCCAGGGCACCGTAGTAGAGGTCGGCGGATTCCGGGGGCAGGGCGAGGATCCGTTGATAGCTCCAGTAACCCAGGGCGAGGAGCAGGGCGGCGGTGGCCACCTGGGCCCGATAGACCACGCCGAGCAAGAAGAGCAGCAACAGGATCAGGTAGGGGAGGTCGGGTAGCAGCTCGAGCAGGATCGGCGGCAGTGCATCCAGCCAGGGCAGGGACAGGTAGGCCAGCAGCACCAGCATCAGCGGTCCGCCGAGGCTGACGAGCAGGTTGGGTCGGGCAATGAAGGTCACGGTTCCCCCGGTCTCCATCCAGGGCGGGCGGGCCCCGGTCTTAGGGTATATCGATGAAACAGGGGGCTTCTTTAGCGATGAATTGGCGGGTGAGGATCTGGATGCTGAGGACCAGCATCAGCAGCCATTCCTCGCGCATGCGCCGGTAGTGGGCGTCGGGGTGGTCGGGCAGCGGTTCGGCCTGGCGCGCCAGCAGTGCGCTCACCGCTTCGGGCCGGAACAGGCCGTGTTCGGCGAGGACCTCGGGGGCGAGGTAGGGTTCCAGGCGTCGGCGTTGTTCTTCACTGGCGAAGAACCAGCCGTGGATGGGGGTGTAGAAGGCCTGTTTCTTGTAAGCGCTCTCTTGGGGCGGCAGGTGGGGCAGGGCCAGGCGGCGCAGGAGGTATTTCTCGTCCATGCCGTTGAGTTTGAACCGGGGGGGCATGGCGGCGGCCAGCTCCACCAGCGGATGGTCCATGAAGGGGACGCGGGCCTCAACGCCATGGGCCATGGCGAGGCGGTCGCTCTTCCATAGGATCCAGCCGGGCAGACGGGTCTTGGCCTCCAGGTAGAGGGAACGGTCCAGGGGGTGGAGACCAGCGAGCCGCGGGCGTAGCGCCTCCGCCAGGGTCTCGAGCTGGGTCCGGGGGTCGATGGGGCGCAGCGCCGGCCCCAGCAGGGCGGGGGCGTCGTCGGCGAGGATCTGCCAGAAATCGTACCAGGCGGGGTAGCAGCCGTAGCGGCGTTCCACCCGCCGTTGCCGCGCCGGGCGGTGCAGGCGTAGCAGTAGCCGCATGTGGTCGGGGGGGAAATACTGGGTGAACTGCTCCAGATAGAGTCGTTCCCGCTGATGGGGGTGTTGGTTGCCTGTTTGTCGCATGTGGTCCTGACGGAAGCAGTCGTAGCCGGCGAAGATTTCGTCGGAGCCGTCCCCGGTGAATACCACCTTG
>JALSHN010000408.1 GCA_026982215.1 Gammaproteobacteria bacterium | reverse complement strand
ACGACGACATCCCCCTGGTGGTCCCCGAGGTCAATCCCCACGCCATCGCTGGCTACCGCAAGCGCAACATCATCGCCAATCCCAACTGCTCCACCATCCAGATGGTGGTGGCTTTGAAGCCCATCTACGATGCCGTGGGCATCACCCGCATCAACGTCGCCACCTACCAGGCCGTCTCCGGCACCGGCAAGGCCGCCATCGAGGAGCTGGCCCGTCAGACCGCCAATTTGTTGAACGGCAAGCCCGTCGAACCCGAGGTCTATCCCAAGCAGATCGCCTTCAACTGCCTGCCCCACATCGACGTCTTCATGGACAACGGCTATACCCGGGAAGAGATGAAGATGGTGTGGGAGACCAAAAAGATTCTCGAGGACGACACCATCGAGGTGAACCCCACCTGTGTGCGGGTGCCGGTGTTCTACGGCCATGCCGAGGCGGTGCACCTGGAGACGCGGGAAAAAATCACCACCTTAATGGCCCGGGATTTGCTAGAGAATGCCCCGGGTGTCGTGGTTCTTGACACCCGCGAGCCGGGCGGTTACCCCACCCAGGTGACCGAGGCCGCCGGTCACGATCCGGTCTACGTCGGCCGGATCCGCGAGGACCTCAGCCACAACCGCGGCCTGGACATGTGGGTGGTGGCAGACAACGTCCGCAAGGGCGCCGCCCTGAACAGCGTGCAGATCGCCGAGATCCTGGTGGCCGAGTACCTCAAGTAGCCCCGGCGTTCTGCCGAGTAGGGGGAGAATCCCCGCCACTGACATGGGAAAAGGGACTTGTTCACGCGTGTCCGCAACGGCAGACTGAAATCACGACATCGCCTGCGCCGCGGCCTACTGGCCCTTGCGTTGGCCGGTTATCTCTCTGCAGCCCAGGCCCTGAGCCTCGGCCCGCTGGAGGTCCGTTCGGCACTCAGCGAACCTTTGGACGCGGTGATCCCCATCACCCGTGCCACGCAAGAAGAGATTCAGGACCTCACCGTCTCACTGGCCCCCTTGGAGAGCTTTCAGCAATTGGGGTTGGAGATCACTCCCGCCCTGCGGCAGCTACGCTTTCAACTCAAGCGCGACGAACGGGGCGCCTATTACATCCAGGTGAGCTCCCGCGGGCCCGTCAAAGAGCCCTTCCTCAGCTTCGTGCTCGCCCTGGAATGGCCCAAGGGGCGGCTGCTACGGGAGTACACCGTGCTGTTGGATCCCCCCTTGTTCGCCGACGAGGCCGGGGCCATCGAGGTGCCCCCCGAGGCGGCGACCTCCGGCGAGTCCCTCCCCGAGCTCGCCCCTCCGGAACGGTCCACTGCCACCCCATCTCCACCGGCTGAGCCCACGACAGCCGCCGCCCCATCGTCCGGGGGCGAATCCTTCGAATACGGCCCGGTGCGTCCCGGCGAGACCCTCTCCACCATCGCCCAACGGCTCCACCCCCCCGAGGTGACCCTGGAACAAATGATGATCGCCCTCTACCGGGCCAATCCCCAGGCCTTCTACGGCAACATCAATCTGCTCAAGGCCGGATCGGTGCTGCGCCTGGACCAGGATCCTCGCGAGGCCGCCTCCCAGATCGCCCCCGACGAGGCCTTGGCCGAGGTGAGGCGTCAATATCGGGCCTGGCGGGCGAAGCGGAGCGGTGAACCGGCGCTGGTGTCGACCGAAGGCGCGGAGGGGCCGCCGCCGGTGACGGCGGGGACTGGCCGCCTGGAGCTGGTGGCCCCGGAAGAAGGCAGCGAAGACAGCGCCGGGGGAGTGGGCGAAGAGACCTTGCAGCGCATCGCCGATCTCGAACGGCGCCTGGCACTGGCCAACGAGGCCGCCGCCGCCGCTCAACAGGAGAACAAGGCCCTGGCGCGGCGAGTGGATGCCCTGGAGGAACAAGTGGCGGCCCTGCAGCGCCTGCTGGCCCTGCGTGACGCCGAATTGGCGCGCTTGGGGGCACGCGGCGCCGAGGCTGTCCCCAGCGGCCAGCAACAGCAGCTCGCCGTGGGTGAGGGCGATGCCCCTGTGTCAGCGGAAACCACCCCCGCCGTGCCCGCCAGCCCGACCCGCCCCAGTCTGTGGCAGGACCCCGTGGTGCTGGCCTCGCTGGTGGGGGGCGGCAGCCTGGTCCTGTTGGGGGCGTGGTTCCTGTGGTACCGCCGGCGGACACAGGAGACCGACGAAGAATGGAGCCAGAGCCTGTTGGCGCAGGATGAGGTCCGGCCCACCGAGCCGGCTGCCGAGGGCGACGCCGTTCCCAGCGTGCCTTCGGTGGTCGAAGAGCCGGCCGCTGGCAATCTCCCGCCGGCGGCGCCCGCCCCCTCCGAAAATACGGCCATGCCAGCGGGGGACAGCCTCGCGGCCAGCGGTGAGATCGATCCCTTGGCCGAGGCCGACGTCTATCTGGCCTACGGCGATTACCCCCATGCCCGCCAAGTACTGGATCAGGCCCTGGAGGCCGAGCCGGAGCGCCTGGAGTTGTTGCTCAAGCGCCTGGAAGTGGCTTATCAGGAGCAGGATCCCTCCGCCTTCTGCGGCCTCGCCGAACGGCTGCTGGCCGTACTGAATGAGGATACCGATCGCCCCGAGTGGGCGCGGGTGAAGGCCATGGGTGAAGACCTCCTCCCCGATCACCCCTGGTTCCGGGAGCACACCCAGCTCACCGACTTCGACTCCACCACCGTCGCCCAATCCAGCGAGACGGACGAGCGGCCGCTGGCAGAGAACCCCGACGAGGTGACCCTGTTCGCCGAAGACAGCGATCTGCGCCCGCCCGCTGGCGAGCCCGCCCCTGAATCACCGGCAACGGTTCCGGAGGCGGAAGGGGAGATGCACTCGAGCGGTGAAGACGCCGCTGCAGAGCAGATGGGTCCCCTTCCCGAGGCGCCACCTGAGCCGCCCGCCGACTTCGTGGAGGTGGCGGAGACCCTCCCCGGGGAGACCGATGAGGCGGAGGGGGTTCGCCATGAGACTGCAGCCGGGGACGAGAGCGCGATGGTGGAATCCGCTGCCCCGGAGGCCGCCGCAAGTGAGGTGCCCGAGGAGGCCTCATCGCTCAGCCTGCAGTCCCTCGCCGAGGCGGAACCGGCCCGGCAGTCGGGTGAAGCCGAGCCCCCCGAAGAGCCCCATTCGGCCCTGGAGCCTGGCGAGTCGCTGGAGATCGTCCCACTGGAGGAGGACGATCGGCGCCTGGAGGAAGTGGGCGGGGAGCACGACGACCGCCGTCGTGACCGTGAAGTGGAGGAAGAAGAATTCGACGGCAATGCCTTCTTCGTCTTCACCGACGAGGTGGGCACCAAACTGGACCTGGCCCGGGCCTACATCGAGATGGGCGACAAGACTGGGGCCCGCGAGCTGTTGGAAGAAGTGCTCGACCACGGCGACAGCAACCAGCAGCAAGAGGCGCGCGAATTGCTGGATCGCATCGCCTGAACCGCGGATTTGCTACAATCGGCCCCGGTCCCTGCCGGCGTCTTGAACGTGCATCCCCTGATCCGCGTATTGCTTTTCCTGCTCTGTGCCGTGCTGCTGCCGTTGAGTGGCGTCCCCGGCCTGGCCGTCGGTGCCCTGGTGCTGGCGCTGTTCTGGATCATGGCCCGCCAACCGTGGGACGGCGGTGCCTGGTGCGCGCTGCGGCGCATCCGCTGGCTGCTGCTCTCGCTGGTGCTGCTCTATGGCTGGTTCACCCCCGGGCGCTATCTGTTTCCCGGCTGGGGGGGGCTCTCACCCACCTGGGAGGGGATGATGCTGGGCGGAGAGCGAGCCGCGTTGTTGGTGCTGTTGGCCCTCGGCGCCCACCTGCTGCTGAGCGCCACCCCGCGTGAATCCCTGGTCTCCGCCCTGGCCCTGCTGGCGCCGCGGGACAGCCGCTTTCCCCTGCGCCTGGTATTGACTCTCGAGGCCGTGGGGACGGCCTCGGAACGTCTGCAGCACGCGGTGGCCCGAGGGGAGGGCGATCGCTGGCAGCGGTTGGGTGGATTGCTGGCCCGGGCAGATACCCTGGTTCCCCAGCGCGTGGCAGTGCCGGCCTCCCTGGCCTGGCCCGCCTGGCGGCAATGGGCCTGGTTGGCGGTCTCACTGCCGTTGTGGCCGGGGGTGTGGCGATGAGGATCGCCCTGGGAGTGGAATACGACGGCAGCGCCTTCTCCGGTTGGCAGACCCAACAGGGCGTGCCCACGGTGCAGGAGGCCATGGAACGGGCCCTGTCCAAGGTGGCCGACCATCCGGTGAACGTCGTCTGCGCCGGGCGCACCGATGCCGGTGTCCATGCCGCCTGCCAAGTGATCCACTTCGACACCGAGGCCCGGCGTCCGGATCACGCCTGGGTTTTCGGCGCCAACGCCAACCTGCCACCCGAGGTGAGTGCCCTGTGGGCCCGACCGGTGGTCGAGGAGTTCCATGCCCGCTTCTCCGCCCTGCGGCGCCGCTACCGCTATGTGATCCTCAATCGTCCGGTGCGGCCCACCTATCTCGCCTGGCGCTGCGCCTGGGAATACCGGCCCCTGGACGAGAACCGCATGGCTCAGGCGGCGCAATACCTGCTCGGCGAACACGATTTTTCTTCCTACCGGGCCCAGGCCTGCCAGGCCAAGAGCCCGGTGCGCACCATCTACCGCCTGGACGTGAGCCGCCATGGTGCCTTCGTGGTCATCGACGTGGAGGCCAATGCCTTTCTCCATCACATGGTGCGCAACATCGCCGGTGTGCTGATGGACATCGGCGCCGGTAAGCGGGAGCCGGAATGGGCGGGGGAGGTGCTGGCCGCCAGGGATCGGGCGTTGGGCGGGGTCACTGCGCCACCCCATGGCCTGTATCTCCAGCGAATCAGCTATCCCCCGCGCTTCGATTTGCCCGTGCTTCCCGAACAACCCACCCTTTGGTAGGCTTTCCCCTTTCTCCCGGACGGCACCATGACCCTGCGTTTCCGTGTCAAGATCTGCGGCATCACCCGTCCTGAGGATGCCCTCGTTGCCGCCCGGGCCGGAGCCGATGCCGTGGGATTGGTGTTCGTGCCCCAAAGCCCCCGTTGTGTAGATGTGGAGCAGGCGCGGGCAGTGATCGGCACCCTGCCGCCCTTCGTCACCCCGGTGGCCTTGTTCCTGGACGCCGAGGCCGAGGCGGTGGCGCGGGTGTTGGCGGCCCTGCCCACCGCCGTACCCCAATTCCATGGTGACGAGTCACCGGAGTACTGCCGATCCTTCGGCCGTCCCTACCTCAAGGCGGTGCCCATGGGCGGCGGTGTGGACCCGCAGGACTACGCCCATCGGTTTCCTGATGCCGCCGGCTTGATCCTCGACGGTCACCCGGCGGGTGAGATGGGTGGCAGTGGGCGACGTTTCGACTGGCGCACCGTGCCGCAGCTCGGGCGGCCGGTGATCCTCGCCGGTGGACTGACCCCGGAGAACGTGGCCGAGGCGGTGCGCATCGCCTGCCCCTATGGGGTCGATGTGAGTTCCGGGGTGGAATCCGCCCCGGGCATCAAGGATCCTGCACGCATCGAGGCCTTCGTGGCGGCGGTGCGGGCCCTGGAAATGACGGAAGAGACATGAGCGAACCACGCCGACTACCCGACGAACGCGGTCACTTCGGCCCTTACGGCGGCCGCTTCGTCGCCGAGACCCTCATCGAACCGCTGGAAGAACTGACCCGGGCCTGGGAGCGGCTGCGGGACGACCCCGCATTCCGCGCCGAGCTGGACCGCGACCTGGCCCATTACGTCGGCCGCCCCTCGCCGTTGTATCTCGCCGAACGTTGGAGTGAACGCCTCGGTGGGGCGCGGATCTGGCTCAAGCGTGAGGACCTCAACCACACCGGCGCCCACAAGGTCAACAACACCGTCGGTCAGGCGCTGCTGGCCAAACGCATGGGCAAGACCCGGATCATCGCCGAGACCGGCGCCGGCCAGCACGGGGTGGCCACTGCCACCGTGGCCGCCCGGCTGGGCCTGGAATGCGTGGTCTACATGGGGGCTGAAGACGTCAGGCGCCAGGCCATCAACGTCTACCGCATGCGGCTGTTGGGCGCCGAGGTGGTGCCGGTGGAATCCGGCTCCCGCACCCTGAAGGACGCCCTCAACGAGGCCATGCGCGACTGGGTCACCCATGTGGATGACACCTTCTACATCATCGGTACCGTGGCCGGTCCCCATCCCTATCCGGAGATGGTGCGTGAATTCCAGGCCGTCATCGGCCGCGAGGCCCGGGCCCAGATGTTGGAACGGGCCGGACGCCTGCCCGACGCCCTGGTGGCCTGTGTCGGGGGTGGCTCCAATGCCATCGGCCTGTTCCATCCCTTCCTGGATGATGAGTCGGTGGCCATGTACGGGGTCGAAGGCGGTGGTGAGGGCCTGGACAGCGGCCGCCACGCCGCCCCCTTGTGTGCCGGTCGCCCGGGGGTGCTGCACGGTAACCGTACCTATCTGATGGAAGATGAGGACGGCCAGATCATTCCCACCCATTCCATCTCCGCCGGGCTGGACTATCCCGGGGTGGGCCCGGAACACGCCTGGCTCAAGGACAGCGGCCGGGTGGAATACGTGGCGGTCACCGACGACGAGGCTCTGGCCGCTTTCCACGAACTCACCCGCTGCGAGGGCATCATGCCGGCGCTGGAATCCAGCCACGCCCTGGCCTACGCCGCCCAACTGGCCCCCCGTCTGGGGAAGGGGGCGGACATCCTGGTGAATCTCTCCGGCCGCGGCGACAAGGACATCCACACCGTGGCCGCCCTGGAGGGGATCCGCGTATGAACCGCATCGACCGTCGTTTCCACGCCCTGCGCCAGGCTGGCCGCGCCGCCCTGGTGCCCTATGTCACCGCCGGTGATCCCGATCCCGATTTCACCGTCCCTCTGATGCACGCCATGGTGGAGGCGGGGGCGGATCTCATCGAGCTGGGGGTGCCCTTCTCCGACCCCATGGCCGATGGGCCGGTGATCCAGGCCGCCTGCGAACGGGCCCTGGCTCATCGGGTCAACCTGCGCCAAGTGCTGGGCATGGTGGCCCGCTTCCGCGAACGGGACCCGGCGACCCCGGTGGTGTTGATGGGCTATCTCAACCCGGTGGAGGTCATGGGCTACGAGGCCTTCGCCGAGCAGGCCGCCCGTTCCGGAGTGGACGGGGTGCTCACCGTGGACCTGCCCCCCGAGGAGGGGGAGGCGTTGTGGGCGGCACTGGAGGCCAAAGACGTGGCCCCCATCTTCCTGCTCGCCCCCACCAGTGACGACGAACGGGTGCGGCGGGTGGCGGCTCAGGCGCGTGGATTCCTCTATTATGTTTCCCTCAAGGGGGTCACCGGTGCCGCCCATCTGGAGCTGGCTACGGTGAAGGCCCGTCTGGGGGCGTTGCGGAGATTGACCGAACTGCCCCTAGGGGTGGGATTCGGCATTCGTGACGCCGACACC
>JALSHN010000407.1 GCA_026982215.1 Gammaproteobacteria bacterium | reverse complement strand
GCTGCGTGACCGCGGCGTCGCTCTGGAAATGTGCCCCAGCTCCAACGACCAGATCGTCGGTTTTCGGGATCACCTGCTAGGGCGGGGCGAACGGACCTATCCCTTGCTCGACTACCTCGAGGCCGGTCTGCGCGTCACCGTCAACACCGACGATCCCGGCATGTCACGCACCGACCTCAGCCGGGAATACCTCAAGGCCGCCACGCTCACCCCCGGCGGGCTCAGTCGCTGGCAGATCCTGCAACTGATCCGCAACGGCTTCGCCGCCGCCTTCTGCAGCCGCCCCCACCGCCGCGATCATCTGCTCCAGGCCGAGCGGAGCCTCATCGACCAGCTCACCTGCCACGAGGAGGGCAGCGATGACTGACGCCCCCGTCCTCGTCCTGCCCCGGGCCGCCATTCCTCCTGACTGGCGGCCGCGCAAAGGCGCCGTTCCCCTCGCCTGGAACGAACTGGCCCACTATCTCGACCGCTACCGCCCGGCCTTCTGGCTGCCCCGCCCTCAGGCCGAGATCGACCGGCGCTGGAAACAAGCCATCCCCTATGTCCTGGTCAGCGATCCCCAAAACCGCCTGGCCGCTTACCGCCGCCGCGGCGGCGAACGCCGTCTCCACGGTTACTGGTCACTGGGACTCGGTGGGCACGTGGAACGCCTGGATCAACGCCCCAAACCCTCGGCCACCCTGAGGGCCTGCGCCCGACGCGAACTGCTCGAAGAACTGGGGGTGCAGCCCAAGCGCCTGCGCTTCCTCGGTGTCATCAACGAAGAACAGAGCCACGTCGGCGAAGTGCACTGGGGACTGGTGTTCCATGCCCGCCTCGACCACCGGCTGGAAGACAGTCCCGAACTGGGACTGCTCCACTGGATCCGGCCCCAGGCCCTGCGCCTGCCGCTGGAATGCTGGAGCCGGCTGGCCCTCGAGCTGCTTCACCCCCGCAAGCTTGCCACGGCGGACAACCCCAGCCCCCTCGCGGCACAATCGTCACACCACTCGGAGGACGAGCATCCATGAACCGCTTCAACATTCACATTCACCGCCTGTGTTTCCTCAGCCCCGCCTTCCTCGGCGACGCCGAGCAAAAAGGCGCCTGGCGCACCCCACCGTTCAAACACCTGCTGCGTGCCTGGTGGCGGGTGGCGTGGGCGGCGGAGCACGACCCTGGCGACTGGCGCCGCATGCGTCACGAAGAGGGCGTACTGTTCGGCCACGCCTGGCTGGAGGGTGACCACAGCGAAGACGGCTCGCCGGTCCACGCCCGGCGCAGCCAGGTTCTGGTCCGCCTCCGGCCCTGGAAACAGGGGAAGATGAAGACCATCCCCAGGCTGCGCCCCGCAGCCGCTGGCCGGGCCGCCAGCAGCGAGCTCTATCTCGGTTACGGCCCGGTAAAAGGGGCCGGAGAACTCAAACACCCCGCCATCGATGCCGGGGAAGGTGCCGAGCTCCGCCTGGCCTGGCCCCGGGAGCACCAGCGGTCCATGCAACGTACCCTCGCCCTCATCCACGCCTTCGGCACCCTGGGCGGGCGTTCCCGCAACGGCTGGGGGTCCATCCACCTCGAAGGCATCGAACCACCTGACCTCACTCCCTACCTGCGTCCCTGGGAGGAGGCCCTCACCCAAGACTGGCCCCACGCCATCGGCAAAGACGGGCAGGGCGCCCTCATCTGGCGCACCGACGAGGTTTCAGACTGGCAAGGGGTGATGGAACGGCTGGCCGCCATCCGCAAGGCCGTCAATGGCGAGGCAGGCAGCCGCGAGCGCCCCATTCTCAACCAGCCGGTGACCCGCAACCCCCGCGGCCGTGGCCGCATGCCGTCCAACCTCGGCTTCAAGGTCTGCCAAGCAGGGGAGGGGGCGTACTACGGCCTCATCTACCACCTGCCCCACACCCCGCCGCCGGTGGCCGAGGTCCCCATCGACACACGGCTGAGGCTTTGGCAACGGATCCACCGCCTGTTGGACCGCCAAGCCCAACGGCTGGCAAACGGACGTTGAACCCCGTTTCACCCCAGGGAGAGCCCATCGATGAACCCCGATCCCAAAATCCACCAGACCCAAATCGCCGCCTTTCTCCACGACCCCATCGAAAAGGCCCTGATCCTCATGCGCACCAAAGAGGGCCATGAAAAGGGCACCTCGCAGGTATTGCGCCAGCAACTCGGGCTCGACCCCCTGCCCGAGGACATTGCCGAGGCCGTGAAATACGCCGATCACTGGGCCTCGGCGGCCGATCGCGCCGTCTTCCCCAAAACCGACGAAAGCGGCGGCCGCTTCACCGTCCATTTCACCGAACAGCCGGAAATCATCCACCCTCTCACCGGCGAGAAACATACGCTGGAAAAACTGCGCGAAGTGGGGGCAGAAGCGGTCAAGGCCATCGCCCGTGATCACCTCGAAGGCCTGATCCAGCGCAACGGCGGGGACATCGATCACCACCGCACCGCCCTGGCCTTCTGGCGCTTCGGCCCCGAGGAACGGGAATCCCAACTGGCCAACCTCTGGGCCCAGCTCCCCGCCGACTCCCGCGTGCCCGACCACACCCTCATCGACCATCTCGACCTCACCACCGCCCTGGCGGTGTGCTTCCAACAGGATCCCGAACGGGGCCCCGCCCACCTGGTGGTCACCCTGGGGCCAGTGCAACCCTTCATCGCCGCCGCTCGCAGCACCTCCGACCTCTGGGCCGGCTCCCATCTCCTCTCCCACATCGCCTGGGAGGCCATGAGAGTGATCTGCGAACGCCTCGGTCCCCAGTCCATCCTCTTTCCCCGCCTGCGCGGCGTCCCCTTGGTGGACCTGTGGCTGCGCGATGAAATGGGCCTGGATCCAGCCCTGTTCGAGCACGAACCCTGGACCCGTGGGGCGAGCGATGCCAACCCCCTGTTCATCGCCGCGCTCCCCAACCGCTTCACCGCGCTGGTCCCCGCCGGCCAGGCCGAAGAGATCGCCGCGGAGATCACCGACCGGGTACGTACTTGGGTGCGCGAAGAGGCCGAGGCCAGCTACCGCCTGCTGCTGGAGACCGCCGGCATCGAACCGCGTGACGACCTCCCCGGCTTCGCCCAGATCCGCGAGCAACTGGCGGGATTCCCCGAGGTCCACTGGGTGGCCGTGCCCTGGTCCCTGGTGGAGACCAACGAAAAGAAACGCCTCACCCCCAACGGTGCCGAGCCCCTGCGCCGGGCCATGGCCCCCTTCTTCCACAGCGAGCCCCCCGGCTACTTGGGCAGCCCGGTGTGGCGGATCATGGAAAAGGTCCTCGCCGGTGAGAACGCCAACTTCTGGCCCCCCAATCCCGGCACCCTCTACCCGGCCTACTTCGAACTGGCCGAGCGCAGCCTGGCGGCGGTGAAGAGCATCCGCCCCTTCCCGGCGCTTCGTCAGGAGGGCTGGCGCGACAGCCTCACCGGCGAGCTGGAATGGCTCACCACCGATCGAGCCCAGCTCCAGGCCCCGCCGGGGGAGCGGGAGAACGAAAACACCCTGTGGACGCGCATCGCCGCAGAAAAACCCGCCTGGGCCAAGCCCGGCGAACACCTCGCCGCCCCCGGCACCTTGAAGCGCCTCTGGCCCACCCGTTTCGTCGCCAAGCTCAAAGCCGGCGTCGATCAGCGCTTCAGCCGCTTCGTGGTCAGCACCCACACCATGGCCATCGCCGGCTCGTTGCTGGCGGCCATCGAGGCGAACAGACCGCTGCCCGAGCCCTTGAAAGAGGCGCTGGAGGACCATCTCGGCGAGCGGGTACCGCTGCCGCGCAAGCTGGCCCGTGCCATTCAAAATCACCCCGATGAAGCTTACCTGCGGGCTATCCCTGTGTGGTTGGAGGCCCTCAACGAGCGAGAGGACGACGACGAGGCCCCCGCGCTGCGCCAAGCCGAGAAATTGTTGCGCGACTTCCTCGGCCATGCCCCGGAAAAATACTATGCCCTCATGCTCATGGACGGCGACAAGATGGGCGCCTGGCTCAGCGCCGATCCCCAGGTGGCCGAGCGTCGCTACCGCGAGAGCTTCCATACCAGCATCCGCGCCCAGATCGAAAACCAGGAAGATGCCCAGCTCCAGGAATACGCCCATTCCCCCCGGGCCGCCTCGCCCGCCTGGCACATGGCCATCTCCGAGGCCCTCAACCACTTCGCCCTGCGCCTGGCGCCGCAGGTGGTGGAGGAACACTGCGCCGGGCGGGTGCTCTACGCCGGCGGTGACGACCTCATGGCCATGCTGCCGGTGCGCCACCTGCTGCCGGCCATGGTGGGCGCCCGGGCGGCCTATTCCGGCGTCGATCCCCAGGAGATCGGCATCGAGCTGGATCTGAAATATCAGCGCCAGGACAACGGCTTTGTCCTCCATAAGGACCGACTGCTGCGGCTCATGGGTGACAAGGCCACCGCCTCCTGCGGCGCGGTGGTGGCCCATCACAAGGCCCCGCTGGGCGCGGTGCTGCGCGAGCTGCGCCAGGCCGAAAAGCGCGCCAAGAGCGAAGGCGGGCGCAATGCCTTCGCCATCACCATCATCAAACGCTCCGGCGGTGCCCTGCGTTTCAGCGCCAAATGGGGCACTCCCATGGTCGTCCTGAACCGGCTGGTGGCCTTCCTGGCCGACTCCCGTGTCTCCCGCCGCGCCGTCTATCACAGCCTGGGCTGGTTGCGTGACCTCCCCGAGCCATGCGATGCCGCCGACCGCGAGATGCTGGCGCGGACCCTCGCCTACCAGTTCCGCCGCCAGTGTGCATCCAAGGCCACTGCCGACCATCTCCACGTGGACGGCCTGGCAGCGGATGTGGTGACGGTGACCTGTGACCAGGCCCCCGAGGGCGGACGCCGTGCCTGGCTGGAAAACGTCCTCACCGTGGCGGAATTCCTCGCCCGCGAGGGCCGCCGGGATCCCAGTGCCCACACCCAACCCACCCCCACCAAGGAGGCCCAAGCATCATGAGCGCCTACCGCTTCCTCGAACCCCTGGACGTCCTGTTCCTGCGTGGCAACAAACTCTTCGGCGATGCGGGCAGCCATGGCGAGGCCCTCATGCCCCCCTGGCCCTCGGTGGCCGCCGGGGCGCTGCGCTCGCGCATGCTCCAAGATGCCGGCGTGGACTTCCGCGCCTTCGCCGAAGGCCGGGCCGAACTCCCCGGCATCGGCAGCGGTCCTGAGCCCGGCCCCTTCCGAGTCAGCCGCTTTCTCCCCGCCCGGCGCCATGGCGATGGCCGGGTGGAAGCCATCCACCCCCTGCCGGCCGACCTCATCGTCAGCGAAGACGAAGACCACCGGCCCCAGCTCCACCCCCTGCGGCCCCAACGGCTGGATGCCGCCATCGCCACCCCCTGGCCATTGGAGCGCCTGCCGCTGCTGGCCGCCGACCGACAAAGCAAACCGGCCTCCGGTTACTGGCTCGATGAGGCCGGTTGGCAGGCCTATCTCGCCGGTGAACTCCCAGACGCGGAGAGCCTCGTCAAGCAAGACACGCTGTGGAAACACGAGGCCCGCCTCGGCATCGCCCTCGATGCCGGCATCGGCAGTGTGGAGAAAGGCCGCCTCTACACCGCCCAAGCGGTGGCCATGAACCCAGACACCGGCTTCCTCGCCGTCGTCGAAGGCGCCGAGCCGCCGGCCGATGGCCTGGTGCGTCTCGGTGGTGACGGCCGTGGCGCCGCCCTGTCGCCGGCAGCGGAAGATGCCCTGCCGCGGCCGGACTACGCTGCCCTCGCCAAAGCGGGCCGCGCCCGCCTGGTACTCACCAGCCCCGGCATCTTCCCCGATGGCTGGCGCCTGCCCGGCATGAGCGAAGACGGCCGCTGGCGTTGCGGCGAGGTAGCGGCCCGGGTGGTCTGCGCCGCCGTACCCCGCCACGGCGTGATCAGCGGTTGGGACCTGGTCAAACGCCACCCCAAACCCGCCGAGCGCACCGCCCCCACCGGCGCGGTGTACTGGCTGGAAGATCTCCAGGCCACCCCCGAGGCCCTGGAGGCCCTGGCCCGCGAAGGCCTGTGGCCGGAAAGCGGCCCCGACCCCGCCCGCCGCGCCGAAGGCTTCAACGGCTGCGAATTCACCGCCTGGAACGACTGAAAAAACTCATCTGGAGGAGGAAAACACGCATGTTCCAACAAAAAGCCGCCCTGTTCCTCTACAGCGTCAGCCCGGTGCACATGGGCGCCGGCAGCGCCGTGGGTCTGATCGACAATCCCATCCAGCGCGAGCGCCACACCAACCACCCCAGCTTCGCCGGTTCCGGCATCAAGGGCGCCATCCGCCACGGTTGGGCCGCCCTGGGGGGCGACGAGAACGACATCACCTCCCTGTTCGGCCCCAAGCCCGGCGCAGAACAACTCCACGCCGGCGCCCTCTCTTTCGGTGACGCCCAACTGGTGGTCTTCCCCGTCCGCAGCCTCCGGGGTGGATACGTCTATGCCACCTGCCCCGCGGCCCTCGCCCGCGCCCAACGCCTCTTGATCCTCTGTGGTCGGGAGAGCGGCTGGGAGATTCCCCAGGTGAAGGAGGGTAACTGTCTCCTGGCGAACGACGCGCTGCTGCGGGAGGGCAAAAAACTCCACCTGGAGGCCTTCGAGTATGACGGCGCGGTCGAGGAGGCCGTCGGCCGCATCGGTGCCGACCTGGCGGAGGTCGCCCTCCCCGAAGACCCCGCCCATGCCTATTTCCGCGAAAAACTCGCCCGTGACCTGGTGATCCTCTCCGACACCGACTTCGCCTATTTCGTGGAAAACGCCACCCTGGTGGAGACCCACGTCCGCATCGACGACGAAACCGGCGCCGCCGACGACGGCGGGCTGTTCTACACCGAAAACCTCCCCCCCGAATCCCTGCTCATCGCCCCGGTGATGGCCGGTCCCACCCGCACCGGCAAAGCAGGGGAAGAGCTCGATGCCCAACAGGTGATGACCAAATTCACCAACCTCATTCAGGCCGCTCCCCTGTTGCAGCTCGGCGGCGATGCCACCACCGGCCGCGGCCTGGTCCATGCCCGCCTGGTTACCGCCTGAGAGACGCGCAAGGAGAAACCACCATGACCGTCAACGACAAGACCCCACCCCTCACCCTGGAGCAAGAACGGGCCCAACACGCCTGGAAAAAGGCCCAAGAAGGTGTGATCTCGAAGGGATCGGCCTACATCAATCTGGCCAAGGGCCTGCCCGCGCTGATCATGAACTCCGGGCTGATGCAGACCATGGCCTTCCTGGAAGAAAAGGGCAAGGAGCACGCCTTGTTGGGGAAGCAACTGCGGGCATGGCTGCATGAGCGATACAAGATCCCAGAGGAATTTCCCGCCTTCATGGAACACCTGCTCGAGGCCGACCCCCGCACCTTCCAAGACATCAACCGCGAGGCCATGGCCTGGCTCAAATGGCTGCGGCAACTGGCCGCCGCCCAAGACTGACCACGGAGGAAC
>JALSHN010000406.1 GCA_026982215.1 Gammaproteobacteria bacterium | reverse complement strand
CGGAGGGTTCTATGGCCTCAGGCCGGCTCGGGGGCGGGGAGGGCCAAGGGAGTCTTGAGGGTCAACAGGTGCTTGCGGCCGTCGCCATCGACGATCTCCAGCGAACGCAGCCCCTCGGCGGCATCCTCGTCCACATACACCGCCTGAGGCCGGCGCACCAAGTGATCCACACCCTCCAAGGCCACTTCCACCACGTCGTTCTTGTGATCGTAGGTGATGCCCATAAAGGGGATCCATTCGCCCTCCACCTGGTCACCGATGTCCAGGCTGGCCACCTCGATCTCCACCAGCTTGGCTCCCAGGGCCTTGGAGACGCGGTCGAAATAGGCCTTCCATTCACTGCGATCCAGTTGACGTGTGGCCATGATCTTCTCTCCTCATCTTTGAACAGGGGTGACGCATATCCAATGGGGCTTTTGGGCCGGTTATAAGGCCCTCGCGACTCCATTCAGCTTAGACCCCTATCCCAACTCCGCCAGCAGACGGTCGATCATCGCCTCGGCCTGGTGCAGATAACCGCTGCCGAAGAGATTGAGGTGGTTGAGGATGTGGTAGAGGTTGTAGAGCTCGCGGCGCACCGCATAACCGGGGTCGAGGGGAGCGACGGCCCGGTAGGCTTGGTAGAACTGGGGAGGGAAGCCGCCGAACAGCTCGGTCATCGCCAGGTCGGCCTCGCGGTCACCATAATAGACCGCCGGGTCGAAGATCACCGGCTCGCCCTCTCGGGTGTAGCCGACGTTGCCCGACCACAAATCACCATGGAGCAGCGCAGGCTGGGGAGTGTAGCCGACGAAAAATTCTTCCAGCTCCTCTAATAGCCGCGCCCCGCGCTCCTGCAACGGCCCCCGGTAACCCTGCTCGGCGGCCAGGGCCAGCTGATGGCCCAGGCGACGCTCACGGAGGAAGGCGATCCAGTCGTCCAGCCAGGCGTTGGGCTGGGGGGTGGCGCCGATGGTGTTGTCCCGATGCCAACCAAAGCGGGGGGCCTGCACCTGGTGTTGGCGGGCCAGCCCCTCACCCAGGGCCACCGAGTCGCCCCGCCCCCCGAGGGGGAGGTATTCCAGCACCAGATAGGCACGCCCAGCAGCCTGGCCCCAGGCCAGCGGCCGGGGGACCCGCAGACCGCCTTTGGCGAGTTCTTGCAGACCGTGGGCCTCGGCCTCGAACATGTCCAACAGGTGAGCGGCGTTCAGTTTGAGGAACCAACGCTCCCCCTGTTCGCCCTCCAGGATCCAGGCCTCGTTGATACAACCACCCCCGGCGGATTGGCGCCGGGCCAAGAGGAAGGCGCTGCCCTGGGCCGCGGCGATGGCCTGCTCGATGGCCGGCCACAGGCTCATCGCTCACCCCGTTTGGCCTCCAATGCCTCGGCATCGAAGGCCTCATCGATCCCGAGGATGGTGCGCTCGATGAAGCGGAATCCCTCCACCGGGGCATCGTCGGCCATGTATTTCAAGCGGATGGGTCCCAGGGCGGTGACCGCCGCGGCCCGTTCGATGACGGCCTCCGCCTCGGGGCGCTCGGCGGCCCGGGCGATGAGGGCGATCACCTCACCAATCAGGGCATCGGGGTGTTCCCCGGCCAGGGCCCGCGCCACGGTTTCCTCCGCCTCTCCAACAAGATAGTCGTAGGGGAGGTTTTGATCGAGAAATTGCAACAATTGGGCAAGGGTCATGATGGCTGCGCCGCCTCCGTCCACGGTTCAATGACATCATAGAGCAGCCCCAGCCGGCTTTCAGAGCTTGGCCAGGATCCGCTGCCACTGGGCCTCGGTGACCGGGGTGATGGAGAGGCGGTTGCCCCGCTGCACCACTTTCATGTCCGCCAGTTCCGGGTCGGCCTTGAGCTCCTCCAGGGTAATGGTGCGGGGAAAACGCTCCAGCAGACGCACGTCCACCATGTCCCAGCGGGGGTTGTCCGGGGTGCTCTTGGGATCGTAGTACTTGCTCTGGGGGTCCCAGGCGGTGAAATCGGGGTAGGCCTCGCGTACCACCTCGGCGATGCCGACGATGCCGGGTTCCTTGACGTTGGAGTGGTAGATGAATACCCGGTCGCCGCGTTTCATCTGCCGCATGAAGTTGCGGGCTTGGTAGTTGCGGATGCCGTCCCAATGGTCGGTTTGATCCGGTTGGGCGGCCAGGTCGTCGATGCCGTACACCGAAGGTTCGGTCTTCATCAGCCAGTAGTTCACGGACGGGGCTCCTGGTTCGGAAAAGTGAGCCAACGGGATTCGGTGACCACCGCATGCAAAGGGACGTCCCAAGGCTCGGCGGGCAGCCGCTCCACCTGCTGGAAGTCGTAGGCCACCCCCAGCAACAACGGCCGCCGCCAATGCCTGCGCTGACGCAGAAAGGCGAAGGTACGATCATAAAACCCGCCCCCCATCCCCAGACGATGTCCGTAAAGGTCGAAGGCCACCAGCGGCAGCAGCACCAAATCCAGAAACGGTGGCGCGATGGCCTCTCGTAGGTTCGCCACCGGCTCGGGGATGCCGTAGCGGTTGGCACGCAACAGATCGCCCGGCTCATAGGGTAGAAAATCCATCTTCCCCCCAGCCATAGGGCGCAACACCGGCAGGCAGGCCGTCTGCCGCCGCGCCCAGATGCGATCCAGCAGAGTCGCCATATCCACCTCACCATCGGCCGCCAGATAAAGGGCGACGCGCCGGGCACGGCGGAACTCCGCCCGCTGGGCGATCCGGCGACACACCGCGTGCGAACGCTGGAAACGCTCCGCCTCAGTGAGCGCCCGGCGACGGGCCCGGAGCTGCCGGCGCAGGGCGGTCTTGTCGGCGGCAAAACTCAAGGGACGCAGTTCTCGGGAGCGAATTCAGGAGGCACCCTCCGCACGAGCCGTGCGCCCTTCGCTCTTGAACCCAAAGGTCCACAAAAGGAGCTTCGGTCGAACAAATTAGGCTTTCCGTCGTGCGGACATGCACACATTGCCGACGTCCACCCCCGAGCGATGCGTATCGGCTCAAGAAAAATCCTGGGCGTCACGCACACCGCAGAGGATGCCAAAACGAAATCAAAAAAACCTGCTATCAAAGTTCGGCGAGCGTACGCTCGATACCTTGCAACATCGCCTCGGTACGGGCCTTTACCTGTTCCCGCTCACGCTCGCGCTCGCCCCCATTCTGCAACAGTTCATGGGCGATATTCAACGCGGCCATCACCGCCACCCGCTCCGTGCCCAACACCAGCCCCCGATCACGAATCTCGCGCATCTTCTCGTTGAGATAGTGCACCGTGGCCAGCAGCTCCTCCCGCTCGTGGGCCCGGCAGGCGATGAGGTATTCCTTGTCCAGGATCTTCACCGTGACGGTGAGCTTGTCATCCATCAGCTCTCCTGCTCCATCTCCTTGAGACGGGCGATGATCGCCTCCACCTTGGCCCGGGCACTTTCATTGCGGTCCATCAGCAGGGCACGCTCCTCCATGAGCAGGGTCACTTGGGCACGCAGCACCTCGTTCTCTTCTTTGAGGCGCCGGCAAGTGGCCTGCAAGGCCTCCAGCCCCTGCTGGAGGGCCTCCAGACCCCAGGGATCCTGTGAGTCACGCGTCTTTTCCATAGCGCTCAAGTCTAGGTCCGCCCGCCGGGGCCGTCAACGCAGCCGGGCTGGGGTAGAATAGGCTTCATTCCCCATTCGGAGGCGAGCGCCTTGACTCGATCGCGAGGCATCACCGTCGAAGGCGTCACCCGGCGAGGGCGCCGCTGTCATCTGAGCGACCACACCGCCACACTGTCGCGGGATACATTGGAGTCCCTGTTGCAGGACCTCATCGAGCAGGATCAATTCGGGATGCTGGGTCTGACCCAGGGCGAGACCCTGTCCCTGGATAATCCCCGCTTTACCCATGTCCAATTGGAGGGCCGGCTCTATCGCCTGCTCGTATTCCGTTATCACGCCGTCATCGAAGAGTTTTGAATGAGCGCCATCGCCCCCCCCGACTACCACGCCCTCAACGAGGCCCTGATCCGTGCCAACGCCATGGCCGAGGCCGCCGAGGCCCACGGCATTCTCTGCGGACTCTATTGCGCCGAGGGCAAACCGGACCAGGACACCTGGCTCAAACACGTCTTCGGTGAGGAACGCCTGGACGATCCCGCCCTGGCCGAGGCCCGGCATCTGTTACAGCAACTCCACGAGGCCACCATGGCCCAATTGAGCGCCGGCGACTTCTCCCTGCGGCTGATGCTGAACGATGACGACGAACCACTGGAAACCCGCATCGACGACCTCAGTCACTGGTGCCAGGGTTTCCTGGTGGGGCTCAGCCTGGGCGGTGTCACCGAGGTGGAGAAGATGCCCGAGGATGCCCGCGAGATCACCGAGGACCTGCTGCAGATCTCCCGGGCCCACTTCGATGCCGAAGAGGATCGCGAGGAGGGTGAGCTGGCCTTCGCCGAGGTGGTGGAGTACGTTCGCATGGGTGTATTCGTGGTGTTCTCCGAGCTCAACCCCGAGAGTCCCCTGGACCAGGGCGAACCGGCCATCCACTGACCCCGAGCACAGCGATGAAACCGACCCTCGACCCCGAGATCCATGCCCGACGGCGCCGCCGGTTGATGCGGCGCATCGGCAAAACGGGGATCGCCATTCTACCCACCGCGCCGGTGTGCTACCGCAACCGCGACGCCGACTACCCCTATCGCCCCGACTCCGACTTCTACTACCTCACCGGCTTCCCCGAACCCGAGGCCTGCCTGGTAATGGTCCCCGGCCACCCCGAGGGCGAGGTGTGGCTGTTCGTCCGCCCCCGTGACCCCGAGCAGGAGACCTGGACCGGCCGCCGGGCCGGGGTGGAGGGGGCATTGCGCGATTACGGCGCCGACGTCGCCCACCCCATCAATGAGCTGGACCAGCGCATGCCCGAACTGCTCTCCCACCGGCGGCGGGTGTACTTCCCCTTGGGACGAGACCCGGCCTTCGACCGTCGGGTGGGGGAGTGGTTGAACCAGTTGCGCGCCAAGACCCGCTCCGGGGTCCACGTCCCCACCGAATTCGTCGCCCTGGACCACCTCATCCACGAACAACGACTCATCAAGGGGCGAGAAGAACTGCGGCTCATGAAACAAGCCGCCGAGATCTCCATGGAGGCCCACCGGCGGGCCATGCGTGCCTGCCAGCCGGGGATGATGGAATACCAACTGGAAGCGGAGTACCTCCACACCTTTCGCCGCCACGGCGCGGTGCCCGCCTACAACACCATCGTCGCCGGCGGCGCCAACGCCTGCATCCTCCACTACACCAACAATGACCAGCCGCTACAGGCCGGGGACCTGGTGCTGATCGACGCCGGCGCCGAATACGGCCTCTACGCCGCCGACATCACCCGCACCTTCCCGGTGGACGGTCGCTTCCGCCCGGCCCAACGGGAGATCTATCAACTGGTGCTGGAGGCGCAACGGGCCGCCATCGCGGCGGTGCGCCCCGGCAACCCCTGGAACGCCCCCCACGAGGCCGCGGTGCATGTCCTCACCGAGGGGCTGGTGGCGATCGGGCTGCTGGAGGGTGAGGTGGAGGCGCTCATCGCCGACCAGGCCTACCGCCGTTTCTACATGCACCGCACCGGCCACTGGCTGGGGATGGACGTCCACGACGTGGGCGAATACAAAGAAGGCGATGACTGGCGAACACTCAAACCCGGGATGGTACTCACCGTGGAACCCGGCCTCTACCTGGGGGAAGAACGTGACATCCCCCGCCGCTACCGCGGCATCGGCGTGCGCATCGAGGACGACGTGGTGGTCACCCGGGACGGCTGTCGGGTGCTCACCGAGGCCCTCCCCAAGACCATCGACGACATCGAGGCCCTGATGGCATCATGAACGCGCGTTACGACCTGGTCATCGTCGGCGGCGGCCCGGTGGGCGCCAGCCTCGCCCGTGCCCTGGCCCACACCCCCCTGCGCCTGGCCCTGGTGGAGGCCGTTCCCCCCCGGGATCCTGGCCAGCCCAGCTACGACGAACGCGTCCTCGCCCTCTCCCACGGCAGCCGGCGCATCTTCACCGGCCTGGGGCTGTGGGAACGACTCACCCCCCACGCCCAGGCCATCGAACACATCCACGTCTCCCAACGCGGGCGTTTCGGGGCCACCCGCCTCCATGCCGCCGACGAAGGCGTGGACGCCCTGGGCCACGTCATCCCCACCCGGGCCATCGGCCAAGTCCTGTGGCAGGCCCTGGCGGAACAAGACAACCTCACGCTACTCTGCCCCGCCCGCCTCCAGCACCTCACCCTGAACGGCCCACGGGCCCAGCTCACCCTGGACGACGGTCGCGAGCTGGAAGCCGCCCTGGTGGTGGCCGCCGACGGCGGTCGCTCCCCCACCCGCAAACTGGCTGGAATCGAGGTAGAACAGCGGGACTACCGGCAAGTGGCAGTGATCGCCACCGTCACCCCCGGCCGCCCTCACCGTGCCATCGCCTACGAACGCTTCACCGACAGCGGCCCCCTGGCCCTGCTCCCCATGACCCAAGACCGCTGCTCACTGGTCTACACCGTCCGTGCCGGCGAAGAAGACGCCCTCCTGGCCCTGGACGACGCCGCCTTCCTGGCCCGTCTGGACCGCCGTTTCGGCCCCCGCCTCGGCGGATTCATCCATACCTCCGCTCGAGTCGCCTACCCCCTGCGCCTGATCCACGCCCAGCGGGTGACTGCCCCCCGCCTGGCCCTGGCCGGCAATGCCGCCCACACCCTGCACCCCGTGGCCGGCCAAGGCTTCAACCTCGGCCTGCGCGACGCAGCCCTGCTGGCCGAGCTCATCGCCGCGGCCGCCCGGGCAGGTGAAGACCCGGGGGAACCGGAGCTCCTGGCCCGCTACCAGGCCCAGAGTCAAGACGACCACCGGCGCACCATCGGCCTCACTGACCTGCTGGCCCAGGCCTTTCTACCCCAAATCCCCCCCGCCCCTGGCCTGCGCGCTTTGGGGCTGGTGGGCCTCAACCTCTGTGTCCCCCTCAAACGGGGACTCGCCCGTCAAACCATGGGGCTCGCCCCGCCGCTGCCCCGCCTCGCCCGAGGACTCACCCCATGAAGCTGGACAACCAAGTCGTCATCCTCGGCGGCGGCATGGTGGGCGGCGCCCTCGCCTGCGCCCTGGGGCAAGCGGGTATCGCGGTGACCGTGGTGGAGGCCACCCCCCCCACCCCGCCCGACCCGGAAGGTCCTTATGACCTGCGCGTCTCCGCCATCAGCCTGGCCAGCGAGACTCTGCTGAGGAATCTCGGCGCCTGGGACGAGATCCCCGCCCTGCGCCTCGCGCCCTACCAAGTCATGCGGGTGTGGGAATGGGGTGGCGAGGTCCACTTCGACGCCGCCGAGGTGGGCCAACCCCACCTGGGACACATCATCGAGAATCGGGTAATCCAATGGGCACTCTATCAACGGGCCCGGCGCCTCCCCGAGGTCCAATG
>JALSHN010000405.1 GCA_026982215.1 Gammaproteobacteria bacterium | reverse complement strand
AGCGGGCGGTATTCACCCCCCGCACCACCCGCCCCACCAGGGGCAGGCGCAGCAGCAGGGCATGGAAGCGCCGCCTGGGCCCTTCACGGGCGAGGATCCAGCGGGCGAGCAGCCCTCCCCCCGCCAGCGTGAGCGCCAGCACGGCACCGTAAGCGGAGAGAAAATCGGAGACGGCGATCAACGCCCGGGTGAGCCAGGGCAACTCCTGGCCCACATGGGCGAACATCTCCACCACCTGGGGCACCACGTAACTCAACAGCAGCAGGATCACCCCCACCGCCACCACCGTCACCAGGGCCGGATAGAGCAGCGCCAGCCCCAGTTTTTGGCGCATCGCCTGGCGGCCCTCGGTGTAATCGGCCAGCCGTTCCAGCACCACGTCCAGATGGCCGGACTGCTCGCCGGCGGCCACCGTGGTGCGGTAGAGCTCGGAGAACACATGGGGAAAATCGCCCAGGGCCACCGCCAGCGGGTGCCCCTCCAGCACCCGCGAGCGCACCCCCATCACCATACTCTTCACCCGCGGGTTCTCACTCTGCTGGGACACGGCCCGCAGGGCCTCCTCCACCGGCATCCCCGAACGCACCAGTGTCGCCAACTGGCGGGTGAGCAGGGCGAGATCGGCCGGCGAGATGCCCCGCCGCAGCCACGGCCCCCGGCGGCTGCGGGCCTCCTTCTGACGCACCTCCTCCACCGCCACCGGCAACAAGCCCTGCTCGCGCAGGGCCTGGCGCACCTGACGCGGGGTATCCCCCTCGATGACCCCCTTGCGCCGGCGTCCCTTGGCGTCCAGGGCGGTGTATTCGAAGGCGCCCATGGGGAGGGATCAGTCCTCGCGGGTGACGCGCAAGACCTCTTCCAACGAGGTCTCCCCGGCCAGCACCCGCCGCACACCGTCCTGGCGGATGCTGGGGCCGAAGCGGCGCGCATGGGCCTCCATGGCCTGCTCGCTGCCCCCCTCGTGGATCAGGGTCCGCAGGGTATCGTCCACCTCCACCACCTCGTAGATCCCGGTGCGCCCGCGGTAACCGCTGTGATTGCACTCGCCACAACCCTGGGGATGGTAGATCAGCGGCGGATCGGCCGGATCCACCCCCAACAATTGACAGTCGGCCACGGTGGCCGGCTGGGGACGCTTGCACTCGGGGCAGAGCAGGCGTACCAGGCGCTGAGCGATCACCCCCAACAGGGTGGAGGACAACAGGAACGGCTCCACCCCCATGTCACGCAGCCGGGTCACCGCCCCCACCGCGGTGTTGGTGTGCAGGGTAGAGAGCACCAAGTGGCCGGTGAGCGAGGCCTGGACGGCGATCTCGGCGGTCTCCAGGTCACGGATCTCCCCCACCATCACCACATCCGGATCCTGGCGGAGGATGGCCCGCAGGCCCCGGGCGAAAGTCATGTCCACCTTGGGATTCACCTGGGTCTGGTTGACCCCATCGAGGTAGTACTCGATGGGGTCCTCCACGGTCATGATGTTGCGCGAGCGTTCGTTCAGGCGGGTGAGGGCGGCGTAGAGGGTGGTGGTCTTGCCCGAGCCGGTGGGGCCGGTGACCAGGATGATGCCATGGGGTTTGTGGATCATCCGGTTGACCACCATCAGATCACGCTCGGACATCCCCAATTGTTCCAGGTCCAGCCGCCCGGCGCGCTTGTCCAGCAGCCGCATCACCACCCGCTCGCCATGCCCCGAGGGCATGGTGGAGACACGCACGTCCACCGCCCGCCCGGCCACCTTCAGGGAGATGCGGCCATCCTGGGGCAGGCGCTTCTCGGCAATATCCAGCTTGGCCATCACCTTGATGCGCGAGACGATCAACGGCGCGATGGCCCGCTTCTGCTCCAGCACCTCGCGCAGCACCCCGTCCACCCGCATGCGCACCACCAGCCGGTTCTCGAAGGGTTCGATGTGGATGTCAGAGGCATCGGCCTTGATGGCCTCGGTGAGCAAGGCGTTGATCAGCCGGATGATGGGGGCATCGTCCTCGGTCTCCAGCAGGTCCTCCGGCTCCCCCAGCTCCTGAGCCACACTGGAGAGGTCCAGCTCCTCGTGCAGCTCGGCCATCTGCATCGCCTGATTGGCACCCTGCTCGTAGCTCTGTTGCAACAGGGCCTCGAAGGTCTCGCCATCCACTTGGCGCAGCCGCAGCGGCCGCTCCAACCAGCGGCGCAGCTCCACCAAGGCCCCCACGCCGGCATCGGGCCCCAGCACCACACGCGCCTGTCCGTCCTCCACCGCCTCCAACAACACCTGATGCCGGCGGGCAAAGGCATAACTCAGCGCCGGCGCGACAGGCGCTTCCTCGACGGCCGGCGTGGGCGGGGTGGGCACGCTGTCACTCTCGGGCTGGTACATCAGTCGAAGATCTCGCTTTCCGGAGGAACGGGGTCGGGGGGCGCGGGCTTCCCGCTCGCTCCACCCGGCGGCTCGGCCCCCAATACGGCACCGCTCTCAGGGAATTTGGACTGCACCGCAGGCGACGGGTTCTCCTGCCCGGCTCCCCCGTTCAGCCCACTTCCCGGCGGCGCGGCGAGGTAATCCTCCAGCGGCGGCAGCACCGCCGTCCCTTCACCGGGCAACAGACCGGCACCCCGCTGTCTCGCCTGCAACTGCTTGGTGCGCATGAGGCTGTATTTCTGATGGGTCACCGCCGCCGTCACCGCCTGGTCACGCAGGATCACCGGGCGCAGGAAGATCATCAGATTGGTCTTGACCTTGTTGGTGCGTTTGAAGCGAAACAGATTGCCCAACACCGGCAGGTCACCCAGCAGGGGCACTTTCTGCACCGTGTCGTTGACATCGTCGGTGATCAACCCGCCCAACACCACGATGGCATTGTCGTCCACGATCACCGAGGTCTTCAACGAGCGCTGACTGGTGACCAGATCGGCCTGACCGGCGGTACCGGAGGTGATGGAGTCCACCGTCTGTTCCAGATCCAGTTTGATGGCATCGCCCTCATTGATCTGCGGCTTCACCTTGAGGCGGATACCCACCTTCTTGGGCTTGAAGGTGACGAAGGGATTGGTGACCGCCGCCCCGCCCGTACCGCCGGTGACGGCATAGGACCCGGTGGGCACGGTCACCTCCTGGCCGACGAAGATCTCCGCCTCCTCGTTGTCCATGGTGATCAGGGTGGGGGTGGACAACACGTTGGTGGAGGCATCCGAGGCCAGGGCGTTGATCAGCGCGGCGAAGCTGTAACCACCATCGACGATACGACCGATGCCCAGACTGAGACCCGGCCCGATGGGAGGCACCTGTTTCTGGGCCGCGGCCCCGGCGATATTGACGATGCTGTTGTTACCCAGGTTGACCACCCCCACCGGCTTCTCACCGGGATTCTCTCCTCCGGCGATCCATTGCACCCCCAATTCGATGGCCTTGCTCATGGAGACCTCGGCGATCACCGCCTCCACCAACACCTGGGCCCGGCGCACGTCCAACTGCTGGATGACCGTCTTCAAGGAACGCATCACGTCCGGGGGTGCGGTGATCACCAAGGCGTTGGTGGCCTCATCGGCCTGGATGTTGAACGGCAGATTGCCGCTGCTGAAGGTCTTCTTGCCCTTTTGCCCCTTTTTGGCCTGGAGCTTGCCCACCCCGGTGAGCACCGGCACCAGCTCCTTGGCCTGGGCGTAACGCAGATAGATCACATGGGTGTTGCCCACCGTCTCCGAAGGGGTATCCAGGTGGGCGATGATGGTCTTGAGCTGCAAACGGGCGGCCCGGTCACCGCCGATGAGGATGGAATTGGTGCGTTCGTCGGCCACCAGGGTGGGACGCTGGCTCTTGGGTTCCTTCTTCTGCCGTGCCTGCTGCAGGCTGTTGAGCACCCGTACCACCTCCGAGGCCGAGGCATGCTCCAGGGGGACCACCTCGATCTCACCACCGGAGGGCTGGTCGATGCGCTCGATGATGCGCAGCAACCGGGCGACGTTGCTGGCCCGATCGGCGATCACCAGGGTGTTGGTCTGGGCATGGGCCGCCAGATGACCTTGCGGCGGCACCAGCGGACGCAGGATGGGCACCAGTTGTGTCGCCGCGACATGGCGCACCTCCACCACCTGGGTCACCAGCTCCTCGCCGTCGCCCCGGGGCGGCGTGCCGCTGTGCTTGGCCTCGGCGTCGGGGACGATCTTGATCACCGGCCCGGCGGGCACGGCGGCATAGCCATGCACTTCCAGCATGGCCAGGAAGACCTGATAGACCTGATCGGCGGACAAGGGCTTGGCGGAGACGATGGTCACCTTGCCCTTGACGCGGGGATCGACGATGAAATTCTTGCCGGTGGCCTCGGCCACGGTGGCGATCACGGCGTTGATGTCGGCCCCCTTGAGGTTGAGGGTGACCGTTTTGGCGTGAGCGAGCGCGGCGAACAACAACAACCCCAGCCCCAGCAGCCCAGCGAGCCCCACAGTGGTCCTGGAGGCGTGTTTCATCCTGCCCATGGATGCTCCCATCGTCGATTCCATCTTCATCTCTCGGCACCAACCGCCGAACCCTTGATCGGGTCTGGGAAGGCAAGAACGATACCATACCCCGGTGACGACAGGACACGAGAAGGGCGTGCACGCCGATCGTCCGCGGGCGGAAAGCAAGACGCCCGCATGGCGCGGGCGTCTCGTGGAGGTTGGAGCCGAAACGGCTCAGCCGCCGTTCTTGCCGGCCTCCATCTGTTCCTTGAGCAGATCGCCCAAGGTGGTAGTGGCCGGCCCCCCGCTGGCCCCATAGGCCTCCATGGCCTCGGCCTCTTCGGCATAGTCCTTGGCCTTGATGGACAGATTGATGGTGCGGTTCTTGCGGTCGAGACCGATGAACTTGGCCTCCACCTCGTCGCCGGGCTTGAGGACGTTGCGGGCATCCTCCACCCGCTCGCGGGAGAGTTCGGAGGCGCGCAGGTAACCCTCGACACCATCCTCCAGCTCCACCACCGCGCCCTTGGCGTCCACTTCCTTCACCACACCCTTGACGATACTTCCCTTCTCGTGGGTGGCCAGGAAGTTGGAGACCGGATCCTGCTCGAGCTGCTTGATACCCAGGGAGATGCGCTCGCGCTCGGGATCGATGGCCAGGATGACGGTCTCGATCTCGTCGCCCTTCTTGAACTTGCGGATGGCCTCCTCGCCCGGCTCGTTCCAGGAGATGTCGGAGAGGTGCACCAGACCGTCGATGCCGCCTTCCAGGCCGATGAAGATGCCGAAGTCGGTGATGGACTTGATCTTGCCGCTGATGCGCTCGCCCTTCTTGTGGTTGGCGGCGAACTCCTCCCAGGGGTTGGGCAGGCACTGTTTGATGCCCAGGGAGATGCGACGGCGCTCCTCGTCGATGTCGAGCACCATCACTTCCACCTCGTCACCTACCTGGACCACCTTGGAGGGATGGATGTTCTTGTTGGTCCAGTCCATCTCGGAGACGTGCACCAGTCCCTCCACGCCCTCTTCGATCTCCACGAAACAGCCGTAGTCGGTGATGTTGGTGACTTTGCCGAACACCCGGGTACCCACCGGATAACGACGGGCGATATCCACCCAGGGATCCTCGCCGAGCTGCTTGAGACCCAGGGAGACGCGGTTACGCTCGCGATCGAACTTGAGCACCTTGACCTCGATCTCGTCACCGATGTTGACCACCTCGGAGGGGTGCTTGACCCGCTTCCAGGCCATGTCGGTGATGTGCAACAGGCCGTCGATGCCGCCCAGGTCCACGAAGGCGCCGTAGTCGGTGAGGTTCTTGACGATGCCCTTGAGCACCGCGCCTTCCTTGAGATTCTCCAGCAGGGCCTCGCGCTCGGCGCTGTATTCGGCCTCCACCACCGCACGGCGGGAGACGACGACGTTGTTGCGCTTGCGGTCGATCTTGATGACCTTGAACTCCAGATCCTTGCCTTCCAGATAGCCGGGATCGCGCACCGGGCGCACGTCCACCAGCGAGCCGGGCAGGAAGGCCCGCACGTCGCGGATGTCCACGGTGAATCCGCCCTTGACCTTGTCCACGATCTTGCCGGTGACCGTCTCGTTGTTCTCGAAGGCCTTCTCCAGATAGTTCCAGGTCTCGGCGCGCTTGGCCTTCTCGCGGGAGAGGCGGGTCTCCCCCCAACCGTCCTCCACCGCTTCCAGGGCGACGTCCACCTCGTCACCCACGGCGACTTCCAGCTCCCCGTCATCGTTCATGAATTGCTCGATGGGGATGACGGATTCGGTCTTGAGGCCGGCGTTGACCAGCACGGCGTTGTCGAGGATGGCCACCACCCTGGCCTTGATGATGTCACCAGGACGCAGGCTCTGTTGGCTCAGGGATTGTTCAAAGAGTTCGGCGAAACTTTCGGTCATGGGTTGCGGTTTACCTTGCCAGCCCGAGGGCTGATCCACTGTGGTTGAGTTAAAGACAAACACGCCCACCCGGCCTCGGCTGGGTGGACGTCCCTTCGTTACGATCCGGCCAGGCCTCGGGCCTTCGCCAGGTCGAGAATCTCTTCGATCACCGCCTCCGGAGCGAGTTCCGTGGTATCGATCACCACGGCGTCCTCCGCGGGTTTGAGCGGTGCCACCGCCCGCTCCCGATCGCGACGATCCCGCGCCCGGATATCGGCTACAATCTGGTCAAGATTAACATCGTGCCCCTGCGCCTTCAACTGGGCATGGCGCCGCCGGGCCCGTTCCTCGGCGCTGGCCTCCAAAAACACCTTCAAGGGGGCATCGGGGAACACCACCGTACCCATGTCGCGGCCGTCGGCCACCAGTCCGGGGAGGCGTCGGAAGGCCCGCTGGCGTGCCAGCAGCGCTTGGCGCACCGCCGGCAGGGCGGCCACCTTGGAGGCGGCGGCACCGGCTTCCTCGCTGCGGATCGCCCCGCTGACGTCCTCGCCCTCCAGGATCACCCGCTCCCCCTGGAAGGTCACGTCCAGATCCTGGGCCAGGGTGGCCAGGGTGGCCTCGTCGTCCAGGGCCACCCCATGGCGCAGCGCCGCCAGCCCCAGCACCCGGTAGAGGGCACCGGAGTCGAGGAAGTGCCAACCGAGGCGCTCGGCCACCGCCCGCCCCACCGTACCCTTGCCGGAGCCGGAAGGGCCGTCGAGGGTGATCACTGGCACGCTCACCCACCCACCGCCTCCACCGTCACTTGGAGGCCGGCCCGGGCGGCCAGTTCGGGGAAGCCGGGGAAGGAGGTGGCAACGTTGGCGCAATCGCGGATGCGGATGGGACCGTCGCTCACCAGCGAGGCCACGGCGAAGGCCATGGCGATGCGGTGGTCGCCATGGCTGTCCACCACCCCGCCATGGAGACGGCCACCGCGGATGACGATGCCATCCTCGGTGGGGCGCGCGTCGATGCCGGTGGCGGCGAGGCCGTCGGCCATCACCTGGATGCGATCGCTCTCCTTCACCCGCAGCTCGGCGGCGCCGCTGAGCACCGTCTCC
>JALSHN010000404.1 GCA_026982215.1 Gammaproteobacteria bacterium | reverse complement strand
CATACTGTGGATTCAGGGAACGCGGCGTGATGGCGAACTGGGGATCGTAGCTGTAATCCGGGAAGGGGTCGCGGTTGTAGAAACGATCCCAGGCGATATCGGCCCGCGGCAAACCGGCATCGACCAAATAGGCCAGGGCCGGTTGAAGGTTGGCGGGATAGCCCATCGGACTCCGGGCATAACCATACATCTCTCCAGGACGATAGCGGTTGTTGCCATCCAGCTCCGAGAGGAAGTCGGCCATTTCCTGACCACCGCAGGCCATGTCCTTGACGGCTTTGCCCGAGGCATTCAGGCGGTTACCCCAGTTCTCCAGGTAATAAGCGCGGAAACTGGGAATCCATTGGGCAGTGGTGGTGAAGCCGTTTCCGGTACCGAACCTGGCGGCGTAGACCGCTCCGAAGATCCAGCAATATTCGTCATCCGCCGATCCCATCCGTGCCAGAGGGAATTCCGCCTTCCATTCCAGAATCGGCTTCCAGTCGCTGAACCCCAGTTCCACGGCGTAGGCGGCGGCGAAGGTGAAGAAGTCGTCCATCCACGGCCGCCCGTCTTCCAGCTTGCCAGGAACGAGGACATGCAAGGGATTGGCAAGATCGACCAGATAGCCCTTGCCATCGTTCATGGCGCTGTTGAAATACCCGCCGTTGAGATAGGCATCCTGGTAGAAACGAGCGTTGTTGGCCAATTTCTCCAAGAAATACCCCTTGAAGGGATGATCGTCCGGCAGGATGTAGGCCGCTTGGGCTAGAGTACGCAGGGTCCAGCCTTGTGCCCTCACCTGCTGATTCCAGAACAACCCCTTTTCGAATTCGCGCTTACGGAGGGAATTGGCGATGAGATTGCCGTTGGCCCAGAAAATAAGCTCATCCAGATAGTAGTGATCCCCGGTGATGAGATAGGGATAATAGGCCAGGGAGGGTTGATGGGCGGTGTCCTTGGTATAAGGTGTGCTGCAATCGCCACTGCATTTGGGAATAATGCCCCCCCTGGGGTATTGGTAGGGATCTCCCGTGACCAGGGGATAGTCGTCCAGGGAAACCGGAAGATCAGTGTTGACATCGCGCAGGTGAGCGGAATAGGAACCGGCGGCATCGGCGTTGTCCAGCACCGCCTGGAAGGCCCGTGGATCCCCCCCACTGACCACGTGCAAAGCCTGCCACCAGGGCAGCGGCGCGATGCCCCGGTCGGCACCGGGCGCGGGCATGTAGGGGTTGATCCAGACGTTGGACATCGGCTCGTAACGTTTGGAGAGCACGTCGTCCAGCGCCCGCTGCGAGACAGTCAAGGTGGGATCGTAATGCGGGATGGCCCGCGTCTTTTGCAGATAGCGGGTATCGTGGCGCACCACCACCTTGGGCTCCGTCCCCCACCAGAACACCTTGTGCCAACGGGCATGGTGATAATGGGTCAACGCCGCCCGCTCATAGGCCAGCTGACCACCCACCAGAATGCGCACATCGTAGGTGAAATTGCTGGGATCGGGGACGTAGGTCCAGTTGTTCTCCACGATGGCGTCCACCCGTACCGACTTCAGGCCGGCGTAGGCCCGCAGGTCGAAACGGCCCATCAGATGGGGGTGAGTGCTGCCATCGGCCGCCACGAAGGGGGCCTTGAGGAGGAACTCGGTGGCGATGGGTCCGTCCAGCCAGATCTTGGCTCCCCCTTGCTGCAGCGCCGTGCGCGCCGAGGCGACATATTCCACTCCGTCCAGCACGATGCGGATCTCGGCATCGAAACCACTGGCCAACAGCGCCTCCGCGGTGATCCCCGCCCCCGTCGGCTGGGCGCTATCGGCCAGGGCGATCTCTGCCGAGACTTCGCTGTCGGCCGGAACCACGGGCAATTCAGTGGACAAGATGGCGTGGCGCACCGAGCCGTCCGGGTGCCTGGCCTTGACATCCACCTGGGTGGGCAGCTCGGTATCGCCGAGCTGGATCACCAGTCGCGAGCCGTCCACCACGTCTCCGGGCACGAATACCTGACCGAAGGTCACCGGGACCTGGCGTTGTTCCACCCCTGCCTGATCGATGAACCCCACCGGCACCAGCGGTGTTCCCGCCAATGCCCCGAAAGACAACGAAGTCCCCGCCATTATCAGGCTCAGGGACTTCACCAGTGCCTTCACTCTCATTGCAAGCCCTCCTACGGACTGCGATACCATCGGCACTTCAAGCCAGCGCTTGAATGCCCCGTCGTCACACCTAGGGGGTTGCGGACGAAGCCAACGATCGATCAGGGGGGATGTGGCTTTTTTTGACGGGATGAACCACCCGGGCGTGAACCAGCGCACATTCCGAGATTCCACTCGCCATGTTGCGCTTCTCGCCATCCGTGTGCCCTCTCACTATCGACTACCGGGCCGTCATCCTAAACGGGGACTGAACCCCAGCCAACGCGTCACCACTGGACGACCTGGCTGTCAATACCCCGGGCGGCGAACCACTGTTCCAACATCATCAAGACCCAAGCCAAGGTACCATAATAGCCGGGGTGCTCTCCCAGCAGCTCGTGTTGCAGGCGATCGATGAGCCGGGGGCGGATGATGCCGCGTCCCGCCAGGCTGCTGAGGCTGTCGCCCACCAGCTCCTGCAACGGCCGATGGCGGCGCAACCACGGCCCGAAAGGCAGACCGAAGCCGTGTTTCTTCTTCTTGATGACCTCCGGAGGGAGAAAATCGGCCAGGGCCGCCTTGAAGAACCAGCGGAGTTGCTGGTCCTTGAGTTTCATCTGCGGCGGCAGCTGGCCGGCGAAGGCCACCAATTCGTCGTCGAGCAGCGGATAGACCACCTCCACTCCGGCCCGGGCGCACATGCGTCCGACCTTTTGCAGGTCGTTGTCTGCCAGGGTGATCTGATAGTCCAGAGTCAGCATGCGGTTGAGCAGGGTTTGCGCATTGCTGTCACCGTAGGCATGGCGCAGCACTTGGTGGGGATGAGCGGTATCCACCGCGGCGAGGAATTCGTCGCTGAGCACCGAACGTGGCCCAAGACGTTCCAGCAGATTGTAGGTCTCCAGGCGCTCCGGCATGGGCACCCGCGCTTGGCGGACGTAGCTGCGCAGCTTAGAGATGCCGGGAAGTCCACCCAGGGGACTTTCCACCAAGGGCTCGATGAGCCCGTGCCGCAGGGCCGACGGCACGCGCTGGTAACGATCGAACAATAATTGTTTGGCATAGCGGGCGTTGCCGGCGAACAATTCATCGCCACCGTCTCCGGCCAGCAGGCGTTGCTTGCCGTCTTCCCGCGCCAGCCGGGCGCAATAATACGTGGGCACCGCGGAGGAATTGCCGAAGGGTTGATCGTAACTTTCGGCGATCAACGGGATCGCATCGACGATGTCTTGCGGGGTGACCTTGTACTCGTGCATCCGCGCGCCGAAGTGGCGTGCGGCCACCCGGGCATATTCCAGCTCATCGTATCCCGGCTCGTCGAAACCGATGGAATAACTATCCGGCGCCTCACCCCGTACCTCGCCGAGCATCCCGGTGACGGTGGAACTGTCGGTGCCGCCGGAGAGGAAGGCCCCCACAGGCCCCTCGGCGCAACGGCCCACCCCCTGACGCAGATGGTGCCGCAGCCGCTCTTTGAGAGCGGCAAAGTCCCCGCCACCGTCTTCTTGGTAATGCAGTTGCCAATAGCGTCCCTCGGCCTCGCTGCCGGATTGGAGGTATCGCCCCGGCCGCAGGCTGTGGATACCGTGATAGATGGTCGCCGGGGCCGGGACGACATGAAAATAAAGGTAGTCATAGATCGCCTGGGGATTGAGCGCGAGGGGCTGACCGGCCTCGGAAAGGCGCTCCATGGTGGTAGAGAACAACAACACCCCGTCACTGCGGCGGGCGTAATAGAGCGGCCAGCTGGCCAGGCGGTCCACGAATACCACGCCTTGGGATCGGCGCTTGTCCACCACCACACCGAGGAATTGGCCCGCCAACCCTTCCAGGGCAGCCTCCCTCTCGCGGGGGTAATGACGCACCAAGGCCTCCACGGCCTCACCGCCCTCCCGCCAGCGGGGCCGCCCCCACAACAAGGCCACGGCCTGCTCGTTCTCGGCCCGCTGCCAGGCACCCACCTCGGAGCGGCCACAGGCCCACCCCCCCGGTCCTTGAATCGTCACCCCTTCCGGCGCCGGGTCGCACCTTTCACCCAATTGTCCCCAGAACTCGATCACTTCGTCATCTTCTCCTTGCCGGTGGTACGTTTTCGCAACCAGGGTTTGAGACGCCCTTCCAAGGCGTACAACAAACGCCCGCGGAGATTGCGGCGGTAGAAACGATAGCGCCACAGGGGTTCCACGCCCTGCAGCCAGCGCTCCTTATAAGGGTTGTGCCCCGGCCCCATCCAATACCGCCGGTTCTCGCCTTCTTCTTGCAACGCCTCCAACAAGCGCCAGAAGAGGTACGTGCCGGGGGAATGGTCTTCGAAACTCTGATCGTAGTCGGCCCGCAGGGCATACACATGCCCGGCACGACACAACTGGAGTTCGGTGGCCACCGCGCGACCGTCCAGTTCCAGCCACCACACCTGTAGTTCGCCCCGTGGGGCGTGCTGACGAAACAAGGCCTCCAGCCAGGCACGAGGGGCGGGATTGTCCAGAGTGAGGCCGGTCTTTTTCTTCCAACTGGCACTGGAGACCGCCACCAGCAACGCCAGCACCGCCTCGCTCCCCGGGCCACCGTGCCAGCGTTTCACTTCGATGCGCTGGAAATGCCGCTGCAGACGGTTACGGATGTGGTTGTTGCCTTTCTTCAACCGGCGGCTGCGGCTGGCGTAATAGGCCTTCCATCCCAAGGTGAGATCGATCCAGGGATTGCCGTTGTCCGGCAGTGCCAACAGTGTCAGCCCCGAGTGCCGCAAAAACGGTATCAAACCCCGGGCCAGGACACCGTCTGCACTCACATGGTGCAATTCCAACACGTCCCAGCCCCCATCCGCCGACAAGGCTTTCAACAAGGGCCCGAGATCCGTGGTGGACAGCGGAGCGTCACCGAATTGGGTGTCAGGAATCACGGCCAATCGAAGCCGGCGGTAGGGTATGCCGTGGAATTCGGCCCGTTCCCGTACCAGGGGCAATAGGTTCACCCCACTGGGATCGAGCCATCCCCAGAACTCGGGACGTGGGCCGATCCGTTCCAGCCAGGCATCCACCGCGGCGAACCATTGGGGCGAACGGAACAAGGCCCCAGGGTCGTCATCGCGCGCCACCGCCGCCTCCCAAGCCTCGCCCCAGGTCGCTGTCGCCGCCTCCCAGGAAAGGCTCCGCACCCCGTTCATCCCCCTGCCTGTGGATGCATGGGACGCCAATGGCCCGCCCGCCGGAGCCGGTTACGCAACCCAGGGAGGGGATAACCCTGAGCGTAGGCCTTGTGGGCCGCTTCCAGGGCCTCGTCGTAGCGTTTCAATTCGAAATAGGCCAACCCAAGGTTGTACCAAGTCTCGGGATTTCCGGCATCACGTTTCAACGCTTCCCGGTATTTCTCCACCGCCGCGGCATAGTCCCCCCAGCGGTGGAGAAAAATGCCATAGATGATCCATGGCTCGGCCGGGCGGGGATCGAAACTCACTGCCCTCTCCATGTATTTCTCCACCCGTTTACGGCTGTCCAGCCTCAGCGACAGGTCGGTGGCAATCAGCAGGGCCTGGGGGTGATTGGGAAAGCGCCGCAGTATGAATTCGATGTCACCCCAGGCATACGCGGCGGCCTGTTCGTCCTTGCGAGCTGCCTTTTCACGCGCCTGCGGCAGATGGTGTTTCTCCACGGCCGACAGGTGTGCCGGATCATAGTGGCCATAGTAGCTTTCTACTGGTGCCCCTGCCCACACAGCAACAGAGCACAACAGCATCATCCCCGCCACTGCCCCTCTCAACCCGCGCCCACGCCTCATGTCTCTTCCTCCGGGCCCGTACTCCGCAAGCGCACCAGACGATAGAAAACCGCTCCCCGCAGGCTGGGTGGAAACAGCCTCATATGTATCCGTGGCTCCACCCGCGTGGCCCAGCGGCGTTTCCACTCGCTGACGGGGTCGAGCATGTCCAGCCGTTCCACCCCTTCCTCGGCCAAGGCTTGGATCACCTTGCGTTGCAATACATTGCCGGGACTGTACTTGGCCAGCTCCGGGGCGTAGGCCGTCTTCCAACCATAAGCGGTGGTACCTTCCACGATCACCAGATTGGCGCCGATGAGCCGACCATCCAGCCGCAGGAGATACAATCGCAGTTTTCCTTGACGGTGCGCCTCCTCCAGCACCCGTCGATAAAAAGCGGCGAGTTTCTCGTCACCGGCGATCGCCCCTTGCCCCTCGCCCTTCCAACCTTGGGCCTCCAAGGCGAGGAACTCTTCCCAGGCCTCGAGCCACGTCGCGAGTTCTGCGGCATCCTCGAAACGCAATTCGCCCCGGCGGTTCAGGCCGTTCTCGGCACGGTTGGTGTTGGCGCGCAATTTCTTCGACAAGGCACGATGATAGGTCTCCCATCCGGCATCGAATTCGGCGATGGCGGTATGAGGGTGATGGGCCTCCACCACCTGCCATCCCCGATCCTTCAAGGCACGCAGGATCACGAGCTCGGGGGCCTCTCGCTCCAGCAAGGGAAATTCCAACCACGAAAACGCCTCCCGACGATAAAGTGCCCGGAAAGCGCCATCCACAGCCCCGGGATCCCATGACGGGAGACAGGGCAGACGGAAACAGGGGCTGTGTTCGTTGGCCGGGGCCTGCAGAAAGCGGTATCCCACTCCCCAGCGGTACCGGCGCCGGGGAATGAAGGGAATGGGAATGTCCTCCACCCTGGCCTCCACCTGCTCCGAGGCAAAGGCCCCCATCCAGGCAGCGAACCATTGGGCCTGGGAGAAGAACGGGCATTTCGGCGACAGCAACACAGACGTCCTTCAGTGAAGTTTCAAACCCAAGGCCCGTTTCAGTCCCAAAGCCGTCTGCACCGCCAGCGGTCCTCCCAGCACGGCCAGATAGAGCGCCATGTTTTCCTTGGTCTTGCGATACCGCAGACTGGCCGCCAGGAAACGACGCGCCTCGTCCAAGCGGCCCTCGTGGAGGAGCATGCGTCCCAGCTGGATCTGGCGCCGCCAGCGTTCCTCGCGAAAAAACTCATCGGCTCCTTCGGGGTATGGCGAGGGATCGGCTGCGACCCGATCCGCCACTTCGATGCGTCCGTATGCCATCGCGTAGTGATCATCGGAGAGACTGGCGCCATGGTGGCGATAACCCACCAGCGGCCGCTCCACCACCCCCACTTTGCGGCCCTTGGCCACCCGTAACCAGAATTCGTAGTCCTCACACACCTTGAGGGTGGGATCGAAGCCCTCCACCGCCCGAGCCACTTCGGTCTTCACCATCGCGGTGGAGGTGGTGACGATGTAATTGGTGTGCATGATCTCCACCGCCATGTCGCCGTCGAAGACGTACGCATCTTCCGCCACCGGGT
>JALSHN010000403.1 GCA_026982215.1 Gammaproteobacteria bacterium | reverse complement strand
GACTGGGGTCGAATTCGCCGCGGGGGGCGCCGTCGCGTTGGGGAGCGTGACTGCAGCCGGCCAGCACCGCCAGGATGAGGACGGTGAGCAGGGGCACGGCGGGTGGGGCCTGTCGTTTCATGGGGTTGCATTGTATGCAAAGGACGTGCGCGATGCCATGGCCTGCTCCAGTGTCATTGCCGTGCCAGGGTGGTGTCGCGGCGGTGTTCGGCGATGGCCTGGGCCAGTTGGTGGACGGCCAGGGCGTAGAGGGGGCTGTGGTTGTAGCGGGTGATGGCGTAGAAGTTGGGGAGGACGACCCAGTATTCGGGGCCGTGTTCACCTTGGAGGTGGATCAGGGCGGTGGGGTGGGTGGGCGGCAGGTCCTGGGGGCGTGGGATGCCGTGTTCCTCCAGTCGTTCGGCGGGCAGGTGGGGTTTGTAGCCATCTTTGGCCAGACGTGCGGCCCGCTGTTCGTCCCGAGGGCTGACGGCGTGGGCGATGGCCTCGCCGGGGCGCCAGCCGTGACGACTCAGATAGTTGGCAACGCTGCCGATGGCGTCGTCGGGGTCGTCGAGGAGGTTGCGTACGCCGTCGCCGTCGAAGTCCACAGCGTAGTGGCGGTAGCTGGAGGCGATGAATTGCGGCAGCCCCATGGCGCCGGCATAGGAGCCCATGACGGTGAGCGGATCGAGGCCTTCTTCCCGGGTGAGGAGTAGGAAGTCTTCCAGTTCGCTGAGGAAGAACCGGCTGCGGCGGGGGTAGTCCAGTCCCAGGGTGGTCAGTGCGGTGATTACCGGGTAGCCGCCGCGGTGGCGTCCGTAACGGGTCTCGACGCCGATGATGGCGGTGATGATCTCGGCGGGGACGCCGTATCGTTGCCGGGCGCGTTCCAGTACCTCGGCATGACGCTCCCAGAAGGCGACGCCTTGGCGGATGCGGCTGTCGGTGACGAAGATCTTGCGGTAGCGGTGCCAGGGGAGGGCCTCGGCAGGACGGGTGATGCGTTCGATCACCCGGGGGTCGAGCTGGACCTGGCGGAACAGGTCTTCGAGTTGCTCGCGGGCGAAGCCGTGTTGGTGTTGCATGCGTTCGAGGAAGCGTTCCATCTCGGGGCGCTCCAGCAGATTGGCTTGCAGGGGGGTGGCACCGAGGAGGAGGACGAGACCGAGGACGAGTGTGCGCATGGTGGGTTCCCCTAGTGTGTGATGAGGCGACGGTGGGTGTGAATGGACATCAGGATGCCGAATCCGGCCATCAGGGTCACCATGGAGGTGCCGCCGAAGCTGACCAGGGGCAGGGGGACGCCCACCACCGGCAGCAGGCCGGAGACCATCCCGACGTTGACGAACAGGTAAACGAAAAAGGTGAGTACCAGGCTGCCGGCCAGCAGTCGGGTGAAACAGTCCTGGGCTTGGTGGGCGATGTAGAGTCCGCGGAGGATCACCAGCAGGTAAAGGGTGAAGAGGACCAGGATGCCCACCAGGCCGAATTCTTCGGCGAACACCGAGAAGATGAAGTCGGTGGACCGCTCGGGGAGAAAGTCGAGCTGGGATTGGGTGCCGTTGAGCCAGCCCTTGCCCCACACACCGCCGGAGCCGATGGCGATCTTGGATTGGATGATGTGATAGCCGGCGCCCAGGGGATCACTCTCGGGGTTGAGGAAGGTGAGTACCCGCTGGCGCTGGTAGTCGTGGAGGAAGTAGAACCAGGCCAGGGGGGCGGCGGCGGCGGCGGCGAGGCCGAAGGCCGCCAGATAACGCCAGCTGATGCCGGTGAGGAGGATGACGAACACGCCGGCGGCGCCGATGAGCAGGGCGGTGCCCAGATCGGGCTGGACGACGATGAGGCCGGCGGGGAGGATCACCAGGACCAGGGCAACGAGGACGTGGGGCAGCCGGGGGGGGATGGGTTTGGCGGAGAGGTACCAGGCGACCATCATCGGCACCATGATTTTCATCAGTTCCGAGGGCTGGAAGCGGAAGATGCCCAAATCCAGCCAGCGTTGCGCCCCCTTGCCGATGTCGCCGAACAGGAGGACGGCCACCAGCAGCAGCAGGCCGAGGAGGTAGACCCAAGGGGTCCAGTGGAGCAGGGTCTGCGGCGAGATCTGGGCGACGGCGATCATGATGACGTAGGCGATCGCCAGTCGGGCGAGCTGGCGCCCCATCATGCTCCAGTCGCCGCCGGCGGCGCTGTAGAGGATCACCAGACCGGCCCCGGTGAGGAAGATCAGAGTGGCGAGCAGGGTCCAGTCGATGTGCAGGCGGCGCTTGCGGAAGGCACGGCCGGCGTTGCCGCGATGGGGATAGGGCTCGGCACCGAGGTTCATGGCCTCTCCTCCAGCAGATAACTGTCCATCACCCGCCGGGCGATGGGGGCGGCGACGGCGCCCCCGGAACCGCCGTTCTCCACGATCACCGCCACGGCGATACGGGGATCCTCCGCCGGGGCGAAGGCGACGAACAGGGCATGATCGCGCAGACGCAGTTCGATCTCCTCGGCATCGTATTCTTCGTCTTGGGGAATGGTGAAGACCTGGGCGGTACCGGTCTTGCCGGCGATGCGGTAGGGGGCCTTGCGGCTGATCTTGTGGGCGGTGCCGTGGAGATTGTGCACCACGTCGAGCATGGCCTGGACGACGTAGTCCCAGTCGGCCTTTTTCACCACCGGGACGATGGCCTTCAGCTGCGGTTCGATGTAGTGGATCTCGTCGCTCAGGGGATCTTTGTGCGCCCGGGCGATGTGGGGTTGGAAACGCAGGCCGTAAGTGGCCAGGGTGGCGGTGGCCACCGCCAGTTGCAACGGTGTGGTGAGGGTGAAGCCTTGGCCGATGCCGGTGATCAAGGTCTCGCCGGGGTACCAGGGCTCGCGTTTGGCGCGTCGTTTCCAGCTGCGGGTGGGGTTGAGGCCGGCGGCCTCGCCATGGAGGTCGATGCCGGTGCGTTGGCCGAGGCCGAACTGCCCCAGGTAGCTGGAGATCCGGTCGATGCCCAGCTTGAGGGCCAGGTCGTAGAAGAATACGTCGCAGGATTCGCGGATGGCCTTGTTGAGGTCGGTATGGCCGTGGCCGGTCTTTTTCCAGTCACGGTAGCGGTGATCATCGTTCTTGAGGCTGTACCAGCCACGACAGAACAGCCGCTGAGCGAAGGTGGTCTCGCCGAACTCCAGACCGGCCAGGCCGATAATGGGTTTGATGGTGGAACCGGGAGGATATTGGCCGCGCAGGGCGCGATCGAACAACGGCCGGTCGGGGTCGGTGGACAGGCGGCGGTAGGAGGCGCGGTCGATGCCGGTGACGAAGGGATTGGGGTCGTAGCCAGGGCGGCTGGTGATGGCCAGTACCTCGCCGGTGAGGGGATCGAGGGCCACCACCGAGCCGCGTTGTTCTCCGAGGGCGGCCTCCGCCACGGCCTGTACCTCGGCGTCCAGTGTCAGGTAGAGATGACGACCAGGCACGGGGGGAGTGCGTTCCAAGGTACGGATGATCCTCCCTTGGGCGTTGGTCTCCACCCGGCGCATGCCCACCGTGCCGTGGAGCAGGTGTTCGTAGTAGCGTTCCACCCCCGTCTTGCCGATGCGCCGGGTACCCTTGTAATTGGAGGTGTCCAGGCGGGCCAGTTCCGCCTCGTTGATCTGGCCGACATAACCGATGGCATGGACCGCCAACGAGCCGAAGGGGTAGTGGCGTACCAGCTCCGAGGAGACCTGGACCCCGGGAAACTGGTGGCGGCGGGCCTCGATGCGCGCCACTTCGGTCTCGCTGAGGCGGAAACGCAGCGGTATCGCTTTGAAAGAGGAGCTGTGGCGGCGACGTTCGTTGAAGCGGCGCAGGTCGTCCTCGCTGAGCTCGATCAACTGCGACAGGCGTGCCAAGGTGTCCGGCATATCGGACACTTTTTCCGGGATCAGCTCCAGGGTGAACGAAGGGATGTTCTCCGCCAGTACCCGGCCGTGGCGATCGAAGATGAGCCCGCGGGTGGGTGGGAGTGGCAGCAGGCTCATGCGGTTCTTCTGGGAAAGCGTGGCGTAATGCTGGTGATTGTAGACCTGAAGATAGACCATCCGCCCCAGGAGCACCCCCAGTAGCCCGATCACCATGACCAACGCGGTCAGCAGGCGGCGGGAAAACAGCCGGGTTTCCTGGTGGGGATCGTTGAGCTTGAGGTGCTCCATGACGGATTCAAGACACCGCGAAGCGTCGGCGTACGTCCCGCAGGGTCATGAACACCCACGGCCACACCAGGGCGCTGGTGAGGCTTGGGGCCCAGTAGAGCAAGGTCGGTAGGGTGCGGCCCACCACCCCATTGATCCAGAACACCAGCATTTGTTCCAGGATCACCAGCACGAACACACTCAGTGATTGCTGCCACAGGGGATAGACGCGCAGCTGGCGGTGGACGCGAATACAGGCATAGGCGAACACCGCATAGGCCAGCGCGTGCTGTCCCAGCAGGCTGCCTTCCAGCACATCCACCGCCAGCCCTGCCATCCAGCCGATGCCCACATTGACCCGGCTGGGCAGGGCGATGCACCAGTAGGCCAGTGTCAGGGCCACCCATTCGGGGCGAAACGGCCGGGCCCACTCCGGCAGCGGTAGGGTAGCGAGGGCGAAGGCCACCAGGAAACTGAAGAATATGATTTTGCCGCCCCGGGGTTCGTTGGATTTCATGGCGTATCACCGGTGGGAGGGGCGGGCAGGCCGGCCTGGGGGTCGTCCGGCCACACCAGCAACACCTCGCGGGCACGGTTGAGGTGCGCCAGCGGCGTGGCGACCACCGTGGCATAGGCTTGGGTGTTGTCAGGCTGGACCAGGGCCACCTCGGCGACAGGATAGCCTGGCGGAAACACCCCGCCCAGGCCGGAGGTGATGAGCAGGTCCCCCTCGCGGATATCGGCATTGATCGGGATGTGGCGCAGCTGGAGGCGGGTGTCGTCGCCGGTGCCCTCGGCGATGGCGCGCAGGCCATTGCGGGCCACCTGTACCGGAAGGGCATGGGAGAGATCGCTGATGAGCAGCACGGTGCTGTTGAGCGGGGCGACATGGATCACCTGACCGAACACCCCTTCGGCGTCCAGCACCGGTTGGCCCTGGTGGACCTCGTGGAGGCTGCCCTTGTTGATCAACACCTGGCGGGTGAAGGGGTCCAGGTCCACCGCTACCAGCTCGGCGATGAGCACCCGCTCGCCCACCCGCTGGGATGAATCCAACAGTTTGCGCAGCCGCATGTTCTCCAGTTCCAGGGAGATGAGCTTCTGCAACTGACCCCGGAGCACCAGATTCTGGCTGCGTAGTCGGGTGTTCTCGGCGATCAAGGCCTCGCGGGAGGCCAGATTCTCCCCAAGCCAACTGCTGGCGGAGAACGGAAGGTGGACCAGGGCCTGGACGGGGTAGAGCACGGTGGCGAGCGCCGCCCGCACCTGTTCCAGATAATTGCTGCGGTGATCCAGGGTCATCATCACCATGGAGAGCACCACCAGCAAGGACAGGCGCAGCGCCGTGGCCTGGCTGTAGTTGAACAGAGACTTGATCGCCGCTCCCCCGCGATTGGCCGCCGCCGGCCGTTATTCGACGGAAAAGATCTCGCCGCCGTGTTCGTCCATCATTTCCAGGGCCCGCCCGCCACCGCGGGCCACACAGGTGAGCGGGTCCTCGGCGACGATCACCGGCAGGCCGGTCTCTTCCATGAGCAGGCGATCCAGATCGCGCAGCAAGGCCCCGCCGCCGGTGAGCACCATACCCCGTTCGGCGATGTCCGAACCCAGCTCCGGCGGTGTCTGTTCCAGGGCGGACTTCACCGCCGAGACGATGCCCGCCAGGGGCTCCTGAAGGGCTTCGAGGATCTCGTTGCTGTTCAGGGTGAAACTGCGGGGCACACCCTCGGCCAGATTGCGTCCACGCACCTCGATCTCGCGGATCTCGTCGGAGGGATAGGCCGAACCGATTTCCTGCTTGATGCGTTCGGCGGTGGCATCGCCGATCAGGGTGCCGTAATTCCGGCGTACGTAATTGATGATCGCCTCATCGAAACGGTCCCCGCCGATGCGCACTGAGGCGGAGTAGACGATGCCGTTCAGCGACATCACCGCCACCTCGGTGGTGCCGCCGCCGATGTCCACCACCATGGAGCCCGAGGCCTCACCGATGGGCATCCCGGCGCCGATGGCCGCCGCCATGGGCTCCTCGATGAGATAGACCTCCCGGGCGCCAGCCCCGGCGGCCGACTCCCGGATGGCGCGGCGTTCCACCTGGGTGGAACCGCAGGGCACGCAGATGAGCACCCGTGGGCTGGGGCGGAAGAACCGCGTCTCATGCACCTTTAAGATAAAGTGCTGCAGCATCTTCTCGGTGATGGTGAAGTCGGCGATCACCCCATCCTTCAGTGGGCGGATGGCAGTGATGTTGCCCGGGGTACGGCCCAGCATCTGCTTGGCCTCCTTGCCCACCGCAGCAACGGCCTTCGGCCCTCCGGGGCCCCGGTCCTGGCGAATGGCCACCACCGAAGGCTCGGCCAGGACGATGCCCTTTCCACGCACATAGATCAGCGTGTTGGCAGTGCCGAGGTCGATGGAGAGATCGTTTGAGAAGATACCTCTGAGACGTCCAAACATGGGTATGGTCTATCCTTGAGCAAAAATTAAGGTGGGCCGCTGAATTGTACTCCCTTGTTCAGGGGTTTGGGCAAGATGGCATCTATGGTAACTTTCCACGCCTTCCGCCCCGCCCCAAATAGGTGAGTGAAACCATGTCTCTCGATCGCAGCGACGTCCAACACATCGCCCATCTCGCTCGACTGAGCCTGGACGACGCCCAAGTGGACGCCTACCTGGGCGACCTCAACGCCATCCTCCATCTGGTGGAACAGCTCCAAGCGGTGGATACCGAAGGGGTCAGCCCCATGGCTCACCCCCAGGACCTGGCCCAACGGCTGCGCCCCGACGAAGTCACCGAGCCCAATCAGCGGGAAAAATTCCAAGCCCTGGCCCCGGCAGTGGAGAACGGCCTCTATTTGGTGCCCAAGGTCATCGAATGATCCCGGGTACCTTTGTTAGGCTCATTCAGCAATTATCATGCCGATATTGACTATAGACAAACACCGCGACAGCGGGTTCGTCACGACAGACGGATTTCCCCATGATCGAAAAGACCCTTGCCGAACACGCACGCGCCCTGGCTGCTGGTGAATACAGCAGCGAAGAACTCACCCGTGCCTACCTTGATCGGATCGAGAAGCTCGACGAGCGGCTCAACAGCCTGATCACCGTCACCGGCGAGGCCGCCCTGGAACAGGCCCGGGAGGCCGACGCCCGCCGTGCCCGCGGTGAGGCCGGCCCCCTCACTGGCCTGCCCCTGGTGCACAAAGACATCTTCTGCACCGACGGCGTACGCACCTCCTGCGCCTCGCGCATGCTGGACAACTTCACAGCCCCCTATGACGCCACCGTGGTGGCCCGCCTCAAAACAGCCGGGATGGTGATGTTGGGCAAGGCCAACATGGACGAATTTGCCATGGGGTCTTCCAACGAGACCAGCTATTACGGCCCGGCCAAGAACCCCTGGGATGAACAACGGGTGCCCGGCGGCTCCTCCGGGGGGTCCGCCGCCGCC
>JALSHN010000402.1 GCA_026982215.1 Gammaproteobacteria bacterium | reverse complement strand
CCGCGGCATGTTCGCCATTGCCCTGTGGGATCGCAACCGCCAAACCCTGTTTCTTGCCCGCGACCGGCTGGGCATCAAACCGCTGTATTACACCGTCTTGAACGACGGCCGGATGCTGTTTGCCTCCGAGCTCAAGGCCCTGCTGGCGCATCCCCAGTTGCCGCGACGCATCGATCCCCAGGCGGTGGAGGAATACTTCGCCCTGGGCTATGTGCCCGAACCGCGCAGTATCCTCCAGGGGGTGCATAAGCTGCCGCCGGGACACGTGCTGGTCCAACGGCGGGGCGAGCCCCCGGCCGAGCCGCGGGAATACTGGGACGTGAGTTTCACTCCCCTGGGGCTCAGCGACGAGGGTGAGATGGCCGAGGGCATCGTCACCCGTCTCAAGGAGGCGGTGGACGTGCGCCTGGTCGCCGAGGTGCCTTTGGGGGCCTTCCTCTCCGGTGGGGTGGATTCCTCGGCGGTGGTGGCGCTCATGGCCGGGATCATGGACGAGCCGGTGAACACCTGTTCCATCGCCTTCGACGACCCGCGCTACAACGAGACCCAGTTCGCCGCCCAGGTGGCCGAGCGCTATGGCACCGACCATCAGGTGGAACAGGTGGTCGCCGATGACTTCGAACTCATCGACCGGCTCGCCGCCCTCTACGACGAGCCCTTCGCCGACAGCTCCGCCATCCCCACCTACCGGGTGTGCCAACTGGCCAAGAAACGCGTCACCGTGGCCCTCTCCGGCGACGGGGGCGACGAGAACTTCGCCGGCTACCGCCGCCATCGCTGGCACATGAACGAGGAACGGCTGCGTCGGCGCCTGCCCCAATCGTTGCGCGGCCCGCTGTTCGGCCTGTTGGGACGGATCTACCCCAAGCTGGACTGGGCGCCCAAGTACCTGCGGGCGAAATCCACCTTCCAGGCCCTGGCCCGCGACTCGCTGGCGGCCTATTTCCACAGTGTCGGAGTGGTCAACGACGATCACCGCGCGGTCCTGTTCAGCCCGGCCCTGAAGCGGGAACTGCAGGGTTATCACGCCGTGGAGGTGTTCCGCCGCCATGCCGAGCGTGCCCCCAGTGACCATCCCCTGTCGCTGGTGCAATACCTGGACATGAAGACTTATCTCCCCGGTGACATCCTCACCAAGGTGGACCGGGCCTCCATGGCCCACGCCCTGGAGGTGCGGGTGCCCATCCTCGATCATCACTTCGTGGACTGGGTCTCGGGCCTGCCGCCGGAAGTGAAACTGCGCGGCCGTGAGGGCAAGTACATCTTCAAGAAGGCCCTGGAGCCGCTGTTGCCGAATGAGGTGCTCTACCGGCCCAAGATGGGCTTCGCGGTGCCCATCTCCCAATGGTTTCGTGGTCCCCTGCGGGAGCGGGTGCGCCGTCAACTGCTGGAAGGTGGCCTCGGTGAGAGCGGCCTGTTCGACATGACGGTCGTCGCCCGCCTGGTGGAACAGCACCAGTCGGGGCGTTCCGAGCACGGCGCGGTACTGTGGTCGCTGCTGATGTTTGAATCCAGCCTGCGCCGCTTGATGGGGGAGGAGGTGGCGGCGTGAAGATCCTCACCTTCACCACCCTCTATCCCTCCAGCGCCCGTCCCAACCACGGGGTGTTCGTGGAGAACCGCCTGCGCCACCTACTGGCCTCGGGCGGGGTGGAGGCCAAGGTGGTGGCCCCGGTGCCCTGGTTCCCCTCGCGCCATCCGCGTTTCGGCGAATACGCCCGCCTCGCCGCCACCCCGCGCCACGAACTGCGCCACGGCATCGAAGTGATCCATCCGCGCTATTTCCTGCCCCCGAAGGTGGGGATGAATCTCGCTCCCCACAGCCTCGCCCGCGCCAGCCACGGGTTGTTGCGCCGACTGCGGCAGGACTTCCCTTACCAATTGATCGATGCCCACTATTTCTATCCCGATGGTGTGGCGGCGGCGATGCTGGGACGGCGTCTGGGCCTGCCGGTGGTGATCACTGCCCGGGGAACCGATCTCCACTTCATTCCTTCTTTCCCCCGCCCACGGCGCCTGATCCAATGGGCGGCCGCCGAGGCGGCGGGGCTGATCACCGTCTGCCAGGCCCTGAAGGATGTCCTGGTGGAATTGGGGGTGCCCGAGGACAAGGTACGGGTGTTGCGCAACGGGGTGGATTTGCAGCACTTCCGCCCGCCCGCAGATCGCGAGGCACTGCGCCGTCGCCTGGGCCTGGAAGGGCCGGCGTTGCTGTCGGTGGGTCGTCTCATCGAACTCAAGGGCCATGATCTGGTGATCCGGGCTCTGCGCGAACTGCCTGCCGAGGTCCGGCTGATGATCGCCGGTGAAGGGCCTGAACGTCCCCGCTTGGAGGCCCTCATCCCTGAATTGGGACTCGAGGGACGGGTACGGCTGTTGGGTGCCTTGCCCCACGAGATCCTGCGCGACTGGTACGGTGCCGCTGATTGCTTGGTATTGGCCTCCAGCCGCGAGGGCTGGGCCAATGTGTTGCTTGAGGCCATGGCCTGCGGCACCCCGGTGGTGGCCACCCGGGTATGGGGGACGCCCGAGGTGGTGGCGGCCCCGGCGGCCGGGCGGCTGTGTGAGCGTAGCCCCCAGTCCATCGCCGCCGAGGTGTCTCGTCTGTTGGCGGCGCCTCCCCAGCGGGCGGCCACCCGCCGCTATGCCGAAGGCTTCTCCTGGGAGGCCACTTCCGCCGGCCAGAAGGCCCTGTTCCAGGAGATCCTCTCCCAGAGGGCGGCGGCGTGAAAATCCTCTATCACCATCGCATCGCCTCCAAGGACGGCCAGTATGTCCACGTGGAAGAACTCACCCGTGCCCTGGCGGCCCGGGGACATGAATTGATCATTGTCGGTCCCAAGGTGGTGGAAGCCGGCGATTTCGGCTCCGACGGCGGTCTGGTCGCCCGCCTCAAACGTGCCCTCCCCAAAGGGCTCTACGAGCTCCTGGAACTGGGCTACAGCCTGGTGGCCTATGCCCGCCTGGTACGGGCGGTGCGGCGCCATCGCCCCGATTGCCTCTATGAACGCTACAACCTCTACCTGCCCGCCGGTGTCTGGTTCAAGCGCCGCTTCGGTCTGCCTATGTTGTTGGAGGTCAACGCGCCCTTGTTCGACGAGCGCGCCCGCTACGGCGGTCTGGGCCTGCCGCGCCTGGCCCGTTGGAGTGAACGCTATTGCTGGCAGGGAGCCGATTATTGCCTGCCGGTGACCGAGGTCCTGGCCCGGCGTATCGAGGCCGAGGGCGTCCCCCCCAGGCGTATCCATGTGATCCCCAACGGCATCGATTGGGAGAAATTCCGCGCGTTGCCCGATGTCGAGCAGGCCAAGGCCGAGCTGGGTCTTTCGGGGCGCTTGGTGCTCGGTTTCACCGGTTTCGTGCGCGAATGGCACGGGCTGGAACGGGTGGTGGACGTGGTGGCCCGGGGAGATGACCGGGTGCTGCTGGTGGTGGGCGACGGCCCGGCCCGCCCGAGCATCGAGGCCCGGGCGCGGGCATTGGGTGTGAGCGATCGTGTGGTGTTCACCGGGGTGGTGGGGCGTGAGTCGGTGGCCCGCCATGTGTCCGCTTTCGACATCGCCTTGCAACCCGACGTAGTGCCCTATGCCTCACCACTCAAGTTGTTCGAATACCTGGCCTTGGGTCGGGCGGTGGTGGCCCCGGACCGCCCCAACATCCGTGAGGTGCTCAACCATGGAGACAATGCCTGGTTGTTCGATCCCGAGTCGGCAGAGGGATTGAGCGAGGCGGTGGAACGCTTGTGCGAGGATCCCGCGCTTCGTGCCCGTCTGGGCGAGCGCGCCCGGGCCACCATCGACGAGCGCGGCTACACCTGGGCGGCCAATGCCGAGCGGGTGGAACGCTTGTTTCATGAGCTGGGGGTGGCGTCATGACCAGCGTCCGCCGTTCCCTGGCGATCACCTTCCTGGACAAATATGCCACCCTGGCCATCAGCGTGGTCTCCACCATGATCCTGGCGCGGCTGCTGACGCCCGAAGAGATCGGAGTGTTTTCGATCGCTTCCATCTTCGTGCTGCTGGCGTCCATATTGCGTGACTTCGGAGTGGCGGACTACCTGATTCAGGTGGATCGAGTCACGCCTGAGTCCTTGGGCGCGGCCTTCGCCCTCATGTTGTCCGTTTCTTGGGGGTTGGCCGGGCTCATCTGGCTCGGGGCCCCCTTGGCCGCCCAGTTCTACAACGAGCCCGGAGTGGCGGCGGTGCTGCACGTGCTGGCGATCAATTTCCTGCTCATCCCCTTCGGGGCGGTGTTCATGACCTTGCTCAAACGCGCCATGCGTTTCGAGATCAGCCTGCGGATCCACCTGGCCCAGAGCCTGACCCATGCCGGTGTCGCCATCGGTCTGGCTTGGTGGGGGCTGGGATACATGAGCCTCGCCTGGGCCTCGTTGGCGGGGGTGGTGGCCACTGTGGCCGTCAGTCTCTGGTATCGCCCCCGGGACATCCCGCTGCGGCCGCGCCTGAAGGGGATCCGCGCCGTGGCCCGCTTCGGCGGCTGGGCCTCTTTGGGAACGATCGCCGGTCAAGGAGCGGACAGTTTACCGGAACTGGCCATCGGCCGTAGTTTCGGGATGGCCGAGGTGGGGTATTTCTCCCGCGCCAACGGCTTGATTCAATTGTTCGACCACTCGGTGATGCACGGTGCCGCGCCTGTGGTAATGCCTCATTTCGCCCGCCTGCGCCGCCGCCAGGGTGATCTCGCCGCCCACCTGCTCTACATGACTCGCTTGGTGACCGCCCTGGCGTGGCCGTTCTATGCCTTGTTGGCACTGTTGGCCGCACCGGTGATCGCCTTGCTCTACGGTCATCAATGGGATGCCGCCGTGCCCCTGGCTCAGGTACTGTGTCTCTATGGCGCCCTCAAGGCCGCGACCCCCTATGCCTCCATGGTGCTCAAGGCGGTGAACCGTCCCGAAGACGACGGCTGGATCAACCTGGCCCATCTCCTCGTGTTGATCACTTTGTTGTGGTTCACCCTGCCTTTGGGGGTCGAGGCGGTGGCCTGGGGGGTGAGTGCGGCGATGGGGGTGCGGGGCGGTTTGTATCTCTTGCGGTTGGCCAAGGCGGTCGGTTTTGCCTGGGGGCAGTATTTCCGTGCCGTTCTTCCCTCACTGGGCTTGACCTTGCTTGCCGTGCTGCCGGCCTGGGGGGTGGTGTGGGGCTGGCCGATGGAAGAGGATCTGATGCAGTGGCTGATCATGGCGCTTGCCGGTCTTCTGGGTACGGGGATGTGGTTGCTGGGGTTGTGGCGTCTGGAACATCCCCTGTACCAGGAGTTGTCTCGGGCCTGGTCGCGCCTGCCCCTCGTCGCCCGTCATCGAGGAGGCTGAAATGTCCGATCTGGATGTCAGTGTCATCATCCCGGCCTATAACGAGGCCGAGCGCCTGCCGCAGGCGGTGGAGAGTGCCCGGCGGCAGAGCCTGCCCCCGCGGGAGATCATCGTGGTGGACGACGGCTCCACGGACGGGACCGCCGAGGTGGCCCGCAAACTGGGGGTTCGGGTCATCTCTCAGGAAAACAAAGGTTTGCCCGGGGCACGCAATAGCGGTATTCGGGCCGCGCGGGGTGAATGGATCGCCTTGCTGGATTCCGACGACATCTGGGAGCCCGACAAACTGGAGCGCCAGCGGGTCGCGCTGGAGGCCTGTCCCCAAGCGGTGCTGATCGCCTGCGATTACCGCCAATTCACCGATTCCGGCGAGGTCGTCCATCCTTCTTTTCTTTCTCAACCCGGGCGCTACCAGCGGGCGGCAAAGATCCGGCTGGCGGAAGGGATCAGCCGCATCGACGTGCCGGGTGAATCTTTCCTTCAGGGGGGGTATTTTCTCATTCCCTCGGCGGCCCTGTTTCCCCGCCGGGCTGCCGTGGAAGTGGGCTTGTTCGATGAAGGCTTGCGCTATGTGGAAGACCTGGAATTCTTTCTGCGTCTGTTGCGTCTGGGGCCGCTGCTGATGGTGGAAGAAGTGCTGCTCAACTACCGGGTGCACGAATCCAACATGTCCAACGACCGCCTCAAGATGGCCTTGGGGGTGCTGGCGGCCACCGATCGTGTGCTGGCCGATCCGGCGGCCTACGGCCCCGGTGCCTTGGCCTACGCGCGCCATTTACAGCGCCGTGATCTACCGGTGGCGTTGCGGGAATTGTTGGCCGCCGATCGTTTCGCCGAGGCGCGGTGCGAGTCCCGGCGGCTGTTTTCCAGGGCCTTCAGCGCCCGTGCCTTGGGGCTGGGGCTGGTTTCCCTGGCGGGGGGACGGGTGTTCCGTGGGCTGTTGGCCCTCAAACGGGCGGTGGGCTGAAGATGCGTGATTTGATCGTTACCCTGATCGTTTTCGGCATGCTGCCGGCGATACTGTTGCGCCCGCATCTGGGGGTGTATCTGTGGTCCTGGCTCGGTTATATGAATCCCCATCGCCTCACCTGGGGGTTCGCCTACAGTTTTCCTTTCGCCCAATTGGCGGCCATCGCCACCCTGCTGGGGTTGGTGTTTTCCAAGGAGCCCAAGCGCCTGCCCAAGAGCCCGCTGGTGACGCTGTGGTTCATGTTCGTGGCCTGGTTGTGTATCGCCACGGCCTTGGCCATCGATCCGGGGCACTCCCTGGAGGAGTTGATCCGCAGTTTGAAGATCCAGCTCATGGTGCTGATCACCTTCCTGCTCATCGTCGATCGGCAAAAACTGCACGTCCTGGTGTGGGTGGTGGCGCTGTCCATCGGTTTCTTCGGGATCAAGGGGGGCGTCTTTGCCCTGGCCACGGGGCTGAATTACCGCGTCTGGGGGCCGCCGGGGTCCTTCATCGAGGGCAACAACGAGTTGGCACTGGCGCTGATCATGGTGTTGCCGTTGTTTCGCTATCTGCAGTTGAACAGCGACAACAAATGGGTCAAACGCGGACTCACCGTGGCCATGATCCTCTGCGCCGCCTCCATCGTCGCCAGTTATTCCCGTGGGGCCTTTCTCGCCGGTGCGGCGATGGGTTTCATGTTGTGGTTGAAGAGTCGCAGAAAGCTGCCCATCGCCATCGGTGCGCTGGCCCTCATCGCCGTCGGCATCAATTTCGTTCCCGAGAAGTGGTTCGATCGCATGGCCACCATCGAGAACTATCAGGAGGATGGTTCGGCGATGGGGCGGATCAATGCCTGGGGGTTCGCCATCAATCTGGCCCTGGATCGCCCGTTGACGGGGGGAGGCTTCGATACCTTCACGCCTGAACTGTTCTGGAAATATGCCCCCGATCCCCTCGATTTCCATGACTCTCACAGCATTTATTTCGAGATCCTGGCGGAGCAGGGCTTCGTGGGCTTGTTTTTGTTCCTTGCGTTATGGGGAACCACCTATTTCATATGCGGCGGGATCGTGCGACGGTGCAAAAAACGGGAGGAGCTGTTTTGGGCTCGTGATCTGGCCGCCATGCTCCAGGTGAGCATTGTCGGTTATGCCGTGGGCGGGGCCTTTTTGGGCCTGGCCTATTTCGATCTTCCTTATCATATGCTGGCGATGACCGCGGTGCTCCACCACTTGGTGAAAGAGGCCGGGGTCTATGAGGACGAGCCATTGCGGACCGCCAGAGGCGTTCCCTCGTGAAGGCCTTGCGCCGGGCCTTGCGTCCCTTGCTGTCGCATTTCTCTCCGGGGGGGGAGAACGGGCG
>JALSHN010000401.1 GCA_026982215.1 Gammaproteobacteria bacterium | reverse complement strand
CCAGGGCCACCCCGAGGCCAGCCCCGGCCCCCACGACGTGGCCTCACTGTTCGACCGTTTCCTCGACCTCATGCAAGCCAGGAGCTGAATCATGCCGCTGCAACACCACCCCCTCGTCAAGGAATTTCCCGAACACCGCGATGCCATTCATCGCCTGAAAATGGACAACGCCCATTTCCAACGCCTGATGGAAGAATACGAGGCCCTGGACAAGCAGATCTTCCGCATCGAGGACGGCAGCGAGCCCAGCGACGACGCCCACCTGGAACAACTCAAGCGCCAACGTCTTGCCCTCAAGGACGAGCTCTACGCCCTACTCCAAACCGCCAGCCGTTGAGTCCCCATGCCCAAACGCAGCGACATCGAAAGCATCCTCATCCTCGGCGCCGGCCCCATCGTCATCGGCCAGGCCTGCGAGTTCGACTACTCGGGCGCACAGGCCTGCAAGGCCCTGCGCGAGGAGGGTTACCGAGTCATCCTGGTGAACTCCAATCCCGCCACCATCATGACCGACCCGGAGATGGCAGACGCCACCTACATCGAGCCGGTCACCTGGGAGGTGGTGGCCAAGATCATCGAGAAGGAACGTCCCGATGCACTCTTGCCCACCATGGGCGGGCAGACGGCGCTCAACTGCGCCCTGGACCTGGCCCGCAACGGGGTGTTGGAGGCCTTCGGGGTCGAGCTCATCGGCGCCTCCAAGGAGGCCATCGACAAGGCCGAGGACCGCGACCTGTTCCGCCAGGCGATGGCCAAGATCGGTCTGGACACCCCCCGGTCCTTCATCGCCCACTCCCTGGAAGAGGCCGAGCAGGTGCAAGCCTCCCTGGGCTTTCCCTGCATCATCCGCCCCTCGTTCACCCTCGGCGGCTCCGGCGGCGGCATCGCCTACAACCGCGAGGAATTCATCGAGATCTGCCAACGCGGCCTGGACCTCTCCCCCACCAACGAGCTGCTCATCGAAGAATCGGTGCTGGGGTGGAAGGAATACGAGATGGAGGTGGTGCGGGATCGCAACGACAACTGCATCATCGTCTGCTCCATCGAGAACTTCGACCCCATGGGGGTGCACACCGGCGACTCCATCACCGTGGCCCCGGCGCAGACGCTGACCGACAAGGAATACCAGATCCTTCGGGACGCCTCCATCGCCGTGCTGCGTGAGATCGGTGTGGAGACCGGCGGCTCCAACGTCCAGTTCGCCATCAACCCGGAGAACGGCCGGCTGATCATCATCGAGATGAACCCGCGGGTGTCCCGCTCCTCGGCGCTGGCCTCCAAGGCCACCGGTTTCCCCATCGCCAAAGTGGCCGCCAAGCTGGCGGTGGGCTACACCCTGGACGAGCTCAAGAACGAGATCACCGGCGGTGCCACCCCGGCCTCCTTCGAGCCCACCATCGACTACGTGGTCACCAAGATCCCCCGCTTCACCTTCGAGAAATTCCCCCAGGCCGAGGCGGTGCTCACCACCCAGATGAAATCGGTGGGCGAGGTGATGGCCATCGGCCGCACCTTCCAGGAATCCTTCCAAAAGGCGTTGCGGGGACTGGAGACCGGCATCGACGGCCTGGAGCCGCGTATCCGCCCCAACGATCCCGACGCCATGGACCGGCTGCGTCACGCCATCGCCGTTCCCGGCCCCGAACGTTATCTGCACTTGGCCGATGCCTTCCGCGCCGGCCTCACCCTGGAAGAGGTCCACGAGCGTTCCCGCATCGATCCCTGGTTCCTGATCCAGATCGAGGACCTGGTGGCCCGTGAGCGGGAGCTGGAGGGCAAGGCACTAGACGACCTGGATGCCGACGCGCTGCGCCATCTCAAGGCCAAGGGCTTCTCCGACCGACGCCTGGCCCGCCTGTTGGGTTGCGACGAACACGCCGTGCGCGCCCGCCGCCACGCCCTCGGCGTACACCCGGTGTACAAACGGGTGGACACCTGCGCCGCCGAATTCCCCACTGCCACCGCCTACCTCTACTCCACCTACGAAGAGGAGTGCGAGGCCCAACCCAGCGAGCGCGACAAGATCGTCGTCCTCGGGGGTGGACCCAACCGCATCGGCCAGGGGATCGAATTCGACTATTGCTGCGTCCATGCCGCCCTGGCCTGCCGCGAGGACGGCTACGAGACCATCATGATCAACTGCAACCCGGAGACGGTCTCCACCGACTACGATACCTCCGACCGCCTCTACTTCGAGCCCCTGACCCTGGAAGACGTGCTGGAGATCCTCCATGTGGAGAACCCCAAGGGCGTGATCGTCCAATACGGCGGCCAGACCCCCCTGAAACTCGCCCGGGACCTGGAGGCCGCTGGTGCCCCCATCATCGGCACCAGCCCCGAGGCCATCGACCTGGCCGAGGACCGCGAGCGTTTCCAGCACCTCATCGAGCGTCTGGGGCTCAAGCAACCCCCCAACGCCACTGCCCGCTCCACCGAAGAGGCGCTGGAGAAGGCCGAGACCCTGGGCTATCCCCTGGTGGTACGGCCGTCCTACGTCCTGGGCGGACGGGCGATGGAAATCGTCTACAACGCCGAGGACCTCTCCCGCTACATGCGCGAGGCGGTCTCGGTCTCCAACGACGCCCCGGTACTGCTGGATCGCTTCCTCGACCAGGCGGTGGAGGTGGACGTGGACGCCGTCTGCGACGGCGAACGGGTGTTCGTCGGCGGCATCATGCAACACATCGAACAGGCCGGGGTCCACTCCGGCGACTCCGCCTGTTCCCTGCCCCCCTACAGCCTCGACGAGGCCACCCAGCAGCGTATCCGCGACCAAGTGGAGCGCCTGGCCCGCGCCCTGGAGGTGCGTGGGCTGATGAACTGCCAGCTCGCCCTGCAGGGGAACGAAATCTATGTGCTGGAGGTCAATCCCCGTGCCTCCCGCACCGTGCCCTTCGTCTCCAAGGCCACCGGCGTCCCTCTGGCCAAGGTGGCCGCCCGGGTGATGACCGGACGCGGCCTGGACGAACAGGGGATCGGCAAGGAACGGATGCCCCATTATTTCAGCGTCAAAGAGGCAGTGTTCCCCTTCCTCAAATTCCCCGGCGTGGACCCCATCCTCGGCCCGGAGATGAAATCCACCGGCGAGGTGATGGGCGTAGGGCGTACCTTCCCCGAGGCCTTCTACAAGGCCCTGCTGGGGGCCGGCGAGACCCTTCCCCGGGGAGGGACCGCCTTCCTCAGTGTCCGCGGGGCCGACAAGCCCGTGGTGGCCGAGGTGGGGCGGGCGTTGGAGCGTGTGGGATTCCGCCTGGTGGCCACCGCGGGCACCGCGCGGATGCTGGAGGCCGCCGGCCTGGCGGTGGAGAAGGTCAACAAAGTGGGCGAGGGTCGCCCCCACATCGTCGATCTGATCAAGAACGGCCAGATCGACTACATCGTCAACACCGCCGAGGGACGTCAGGCCATCGCCGACTCCTACATCATCCGCCGCACCGCCCTGCAACACAAAGTGAGCTACACCACCACCCTGGCCGGCGCCCTGGCGACCTGCCAGGCCATGGCCGCCCTGGACGGTTTGGAGGTCTATCGCTTGCAAGATCTACACAAGGAGTTGGAGCAATGAAAAAGATCCCCTTGACCGCCCGTGGCGCGGAAAAGCTGCGCGAGGAACTCAAGCGCCTCAAACAAGTGGAACGTCCCCGCGTCATCCAGGCCATCGCCGAGGCCCGTGAGCACGGCGATCTGAAGGAAAACGCCGAATATCATGCCGCCCGCGAGCAACAGAGCTTCATCGAGGGACGCATCAAGGAGATCGAGGCCAAGCTGGCCAATGCCCAGATCATCGACCCCCGCAGCCTCAACGCCGGTGGTCGGGTCGTGTTCGGTGCCACCGTGGTCCTGGCCGACGAGGACACCGGCGACGAGGTCACCTACCAGATCGTCGGTGACGACGAGGCCGACATCAAAGAAGGCAAGATCTCGGTGAGCGCCCCCATCGCCCGGGCGATCATCGGCAAGGAAGAAGGCGACGTGGTGGACGTGGTCACCCCCAAGGGCACCAAGACCTACGAGATCGTCGAGGTGCGCTACGAATGAACGCCCCTCTCCCGGCCGAGGCCGCCGCGCCCCAACGCCTACCCGTACTGCGCCTCAAGCGCGGCCAGGAGCGGCGCCTCAACGCCGGTCATCTATGGGTGTACAGCAACGAGGTGGACAGCGCCGCCACCCCCCTGTCCGACTTCCGGCCGGGGCAGTTCGTGGTGGTGAGCCGTTTCGACGGCAAGCCCCTGGGAACGGCCTACGTCAACCCCCACGCCCTCATCTGCGCCCGGTTGGTGAGCCGCCGCCCGGGGGCGGTTTTGGACGAAGGCCGTCTCCACCAGCGCTTCACCGAGGCCCTGGCCCTGCGGGAGGCCCTCTACGCCGAACCCTACTACCGCCTGGTGTACAGCGAGGGGGACCAGCTCCCCGGCCTGGTGGTGGACCGCTACGGCGATCACCTGGTGGTCCAGCTCAACACCGCCGGCATGGAGGCCCGGCGTGAGCAGGTCTTGGATGCCTTGGAGACCCTGCTCACCCCCCGCGGCATCGTGTTGCGCAACGACAGCCCGATGCGCGCCCTGGAGGGGCTGGAGCGGGAGGTGGCGGTGGCCCGCGGCCAGGTCCCCGAGACCCTCACCGTCCGTGAAAACGGATTGACCTTCACCATCGACCCTCTCCACGGCCAGAAGACCGGCTGGTTCTACGACCACCGCGACAACCGTGCCCGTCTGCGGCGTTACCTGGGTGAGGGCGACCGGGTGCTGGACGTATTCGCCTACGTCGGTGCCTGGAGCCTCGATGCCGCCGCGGCCGGGGCGAGTGAGGCACTGGCGGTGGACAGCTCCGCCCCAGCGCTGGAACGGCTGGCGGCCAATGCCGAGGCCAACGGTCTGGCCGAGCGCATCACCCCCCGACGCGGCGATGCCTTCTCCGAGCTCAAGGCCCTGCGCGAGGCCGGGGAACGCTTCGACGTGGTGATCCTCGACCCCCCCGCGCTGGTGAAGCGCAAGAAGGACCTCGACGAAGGCGCCCGCGCCTATCTGGAACTCAACCGGCTGGCGATGCAAGTGCTGCGTCCCGGCGGCTTTCTGGTGAGCGCCTCCTGTTCGTTCCATTTCACCGACGAACTCCTGCGCCGAACCCTGCTGCGCGCCGCCCGCCGCCTGGGCCGCCCGTTGGCGCTGCTGGAACGGGGGGGACTGGGGCCGGACCACCCGGTCCACCCCGCCATCCCCGAGACCGACTACCTCGCCTGCTTCTTTTGCCGGGTGGGTTGAGTCGTGCTGGTCCATCCCCAATTCGACCCCGTGGCCATCGACCTCGGCCCGATCCAGATCCACTGGTACGGCATCATGTACCTGGTGGCCTTCTTCCTCGCTTGGTGGCTGGGGCGGGTGCGGGCCCGTCGCCCCGGTTCGGGGTGGCAGGAACAAGAAGTGGGCGACCTCATCTACTACGGCGCCCTGGGGGTGATCCTCGGCGGGCGCATCGGCTATGTGCTGTTCTATAACTTCGAGCTGTTCCTGCGCGATCCCCTGATGATCTTCCGTATCTGGGAGGGTGGGATGTCCTTCCATGGCGGACTCATCGGGGTGATCCTGGCCATGGCCTGGTTCGCCCGCAAGACCGGCCGCCACTTCTTCCAGGTCTCCGACTTCGTCGCCCCCCTGGTGCCGTTGGGCTATGCCGCCGGTCGCTTGGGCAACTTCATCAACGGCGAGCTGTGGGGCCGGCCCAGCGATGTGCCCTGGGCGATGGTGTTCCCCCAGGTGGACCAATTGGCGCGCCACCCCTCCCAGCTCTACCAAATGGGCATCGGCGGCATCCTGGTATTCCTCATCCTGTGGTGGTATTCCTCCAAGCCCCGGCCCATGGGCGCGGTCTCGGGGATGTACCTGGTCCTGGCCGGCTCGGCCCGCTTCTTCAACGAATTCTTCCGTGAACCGGATCCGCAACTGGGCTACATCGCCTTCGATTGGCTGACCATGGGACAGCTGCTGTCACTGCCCATGATCCTCGCCGGGGCGGGACTGCTGCTCTGGGCCCACCGGCGCGCTGTGAAGGAGTCGTGATGAAACAGTATCTGGACCTGCTGCGCCACGTGCGCGAGCACGGGGTGAAGAAAGACGACCGCACCGGTACCGGCACCTTGAGCGTGTTCGGCTACCAGATGCGTTTCGATCTCGCCGAGGGCTTCCCACTGGTGACCACCAAACGGGTACACCTGCGCTCGGTGATCCACGAGTTGCTGTGGTTCATCCGCGGCGACACCAACATCCGTTACCTGAACGACAACGGCGTCACCATCTGGAACGAATGGGCCGACGAAAACGGTGACCTGGGGCCCATCTACGGCGCCCAGTGGCGGGCCTGGCGCGGCGCCGACGGCCGGATCCATGATCAGCTCGCCCAGGTGGTGGAGGCCATCAAGACCACCCCCGACTCCCGGCGGCTCATCGTCTCCGCCTGGAACGTGGGTGAGCTGGAGCGGATGGCCCTGCCCCCCTGCCATGCCTTCTTCCAGTTCTACGTCGCCGAAGGCCGGCTCTCCTGCCAGCTCTACCAACGCAGCGCCGACCTGTTTCTCGGCGTGCCCTTCAACATCGCCTCCTACGCCCTGCTCACCCACATGGTGGCCCAGGTCACCGGTCTGGAACCCGGCGAGTTCGTCCACACTTTGGGGGATGCCCACATCTACCTCAACCACCTGGAACAGGTGGACACCCAACTGGCCCGCGAGCCCTATCCCCTGCCCCGCCTGCGCCTCAACCCACGGGTGAAATCCCTGTTCGACTTCACCTACGACGACATCGAGGTGGTGGACTACCGCCACCACCCCGCCATCCCGGCCCCGGTGGCGGTATGAGCACCCAACCGTGCATCGCCCTCATCGCCGCCGTGGGCGAACGGGGCGAGATCGGGGTGAAAAACCGCCTCCCCTGGCGGCTGCCGGCGGACATGGCCTGGTTCCGCCGTCACACCCTGAGCAAACCGGTGATCATGGGGCGGCGCACCTTCCAGTCCCTGGGGCGGCCCTTGCCCGAACGCCACAACATCGTCCTCAGCCGCGACCCCGACTTTCAACCCCCCGGGGTGAGCGTGGCCGCGGACTGGGAAAGCGCCCTGCAGTTGGCCGGCGAGGTCCCCGAGGTGATGGTGATCGGCGGGGAACGGCTCTACCGCCAGACCCTCCCCCTGGCCCAGCGCCTCTACCTCACCCGGGTGGCGGTGACCGTCCCCGAGGCCGATGCCTTCTTCCCCGAATTCGACCCCGCCGAGTGGGAGACCCGCCTGGACGAGCCCCACCCCGCCGATGCCACCAACCCCCACCCCTATCGCTTCACCATTCTGGAACGCCGGCCGAACGCCCCAACCTCTCCCTGATCCCCGGCCACCCAAAGGCGGATTCAAGCTATTTGCCAAAGAGACGATCAGCGACTATCGTTTCTCCTGAAATACACCTGGCGGGGAACACACCATGGCCCATCCCCAGCGCGAACCCGATCGTGCCAGCGTCCTGACTCAGGCCGTGCTGCGCGCCGCCGAACGGCTGGGCCTGTCCCGCCGCGAGCTGGCAGACACCCTCGGCCTCAGCCCGGCCACCCTCAGCCGGATGTACCAGGGCCGCTACACCCTGGACGAGAAGAGCAAGGCCTGGGAGCTG
>JALSHN010000400.1 GCA_026982215.1 Gammaproteobacteria bacterium | reverse complement strand
AGAACCGGCACCTCCCCCGGAACCGGCACCGCCTCCAGAACCAGCACCGCCGATCCCCTCCCCTTTCAACTTCAAGGCGATGAGCGGAATACCTTGCGGTGATTTGATCTCCAAGACAGCCTCGTGTTTCCCGGCCTCGGTGGGGTTGTATTGCACGGTGATCGTGCAAGTGAAGCCATATCCCAGCGACTCGCCGGCACAGTCATCCTGGGTGACCGTGAAGGGTGTGTCGTTGTCTCGCAAAACCGCAGCAGGATCTTGGAACTGCACTGCGTCATTTCTGGAACGGACATCCGCCGTAATGATTCGAGCCACACGCCCCCCTACCGGCACTTGCCCGAAATCCAAACCTTTCTCAAGGTAATCCACCGCACCAGCTTGCCCCCCTTGGTATCCCAAGTACAGTGGGGTACTACTCATGCGCAAGGTGGGCGAAACGACGACCGAGCCGTTGGGATCGTTGGTTACCAAATGTAAGCGTGTAGCGCGATAAACATTTTTGGCGATATGACTGGACACCTTGACGGCAATATTACAGCTCTGTCCTCCCGCTAGAACGAAAGGATAGTTGTAGTTGTTATTAGCGCTGAAACAGTCTTCCTGGGTTCTGCCGTATCCCCACCCGACCTCATCACCCGCCGATTCGAAGAATCCGGCAAATACGGTCAGGGGGAGTACGCTGGTATTCCGGATCGTGAAATGACGGGGAGCCGAGGTATTTCCTGCTGGGACATAACCGAAGTCTATCTCCTCCGTAGACACTTCCAGCGTGGGGGTATCACCGGCCGACAAATCCAAATCAAAAGCCCCGACCCACAAGCCGTTATCGGACAATAGCCCGAACGGCCCCGTTTGGGGAGCTGCCAGCCCTTGGGGGTGGAGCATGGGTCTTCCTCCGAAGTCCCCCACAAAGGCCACGAACAGCCTGGGATCGTCTCTTCGTAATCCTTGATCGTCGAAAAACTCCAATGAGGGAGCAAGTCGCCCCAAAGTAGCTGCTTGCTCAGGGATGAACTGCTTCCCTCCATAAGGCAGGAGATCAGTCGCCACCCGACGATGAGTCAGGGTTTCGGGAAGGCGATGCACACTCAAACGCCCCACTCGGGGTTCTATCAAGAAAGGCGGCAAATAGAGAAACCCGCCTTGTTTCGCGAAGGGGGACACTTGGTCACTGGCTTCATCGCGCACGAACAGGACATAGATATCCCGGGCCGTGGTGCCATCTTCCTGGTAGTAGGAGATGGGAGCGATATCGACCACACCGCCCCCGCCAGCCTGACTGCAATCAGCCGCCGCGGTCGTCGTATCTGGGCACGCATGAAACAAGGTGGATGCCCGGATTTTCAGATTGTTGTCCAACCGGGTCACAAACCCCACCGTCCGGTGGTCACTGACCCGATTCGCTTCCGGCCGGAAGGCACCAGTAGTCACAGGAAAATCGGGGCTGGCCGTGGACCCGGCGACATAGACTTCCCCACTCTCGTGAACCACCAGGGCATGGATTCGATCGGCAATATCCGCATGAAACCCGCCAAGAAAGGTGGCGTACATGACTTTCCGCAGATCCCCCGAAAAGCGCACCACCATGGCATCCCCCCCATCCGAGCGACTGGATGAGGGGGGAGGCGGTGTCTGCTGAAGTTGTTCACCCTCGACCCCGGTCTCGAAGTCGCCATATCCATGACCGGCCACGAAGACATTACCGAACGGGTCGGTGGCGACCCGTGCGCAAAGCATCCTCCAATCACTGCTGCCCTTGACATTGCCCACCCAGGTACCGTTCACGGTGTGAAGGTCCAGCGGGAGCTGGGCGAGGTAGCAGTCGACGACCCCTTCTTCATGAGGATCATCGGTTTTGTAGGCAGGTTCGTTGGGATTGCCCGCACTCCCTTGGTTGGTGGGGAGGATGCCCGAGTCCGAGTTCCCCACCAGATAAATGCTTTGTTCATCCGGAGCCAGGGCGAGATCGACCTGATCGATGATGAAAGGGAAAAATCCCGTTCTCCCCTCGTTCCCGGTACCCCAGAGATAGGCGCTGGCGGTCAATTGCGTCAAAGCGAGGTTGAAACGGGCGATGACGAAATCATATTTGTCAAAACCGCTAGGACTAGAAACGGCCAGGGCGTTGGTCGTTTTGGGCGGGGCGCCGGGAGGGTTGACGACAGGAAACTGGTTGGTGTTGGTGTAACCCGCAACGAACACCTCGCCGGTACTGGTGATTTCGATGGCGGTCAAGCGGGTCACGGCGTCGCTATGCACTTCTCCGCCGATGAAGGTGAGCGCGAGCAATTGGCGAAGATCGCGGGAGAACTTGGCGACGAAACCTTTCGTCTCACCTGTGGTATCCCCTGTGTTTTCAGGGTCATACGTATCGACGGCGAGCTTTTCCGCCAAATTGGAGTCCGCGCTGCTACCGACGACATAGAGGTCACCGAAGGGGCCGACGGCCATGTCCCGCAGTTCTATGGCGGCGCGCAGGAGAGCGGTCCCCAGCAGCGGGTCGATGATGACCTCCCGCGTGGGGTCGTAGTCGGCGAGCTGGAAGCCGTAGCGGGTGCCGTCGATGAGATACGAAACCTCCACCGGGTCCTTGCCGCCGTCGGCCCTCGGCTGCCAGGCGACGGGGGGCGTGAAATGGACCACGCCCCGCGCACCGTGGACGGCAAGACGGCCGTCCTGTTCGATGGCCAGTTTGCGCACCCCCTCGAGATGGATGCGTAAGGTGTCGGGATCGCTTCCCGGCGCGAGATGGAAGCGTTTTTCGATGTTGTTCGACCGCGCGATGAACTCGGCGGTAATGCCGGGTTGCAATTCGAGACGGATCCGTTGGTGGGTGGGGAGATCACGCTTCCATCGGCGCGGATCGTTGCCGATGAAATAGTTGACCCGCGTCACCCCGGCTTGAGTGAAACGAGGCGTGAGGGGGGCGGTGCTGAAGCGCTCGATGATACGAAACGGTGTCTCCCCGTCGATGAGATGGATGAGTCGCCCGTCACGGGTCACCGCACTCATCCCCGCCTGGGTGGGCGTATAGGCAAAGATCTCTTGGGAGACCTGACCTTGATTGGGAATGAAAGCGAGTTGGGCGAAGGGGTCAGGGATGGCATGGGCCCGAGACAGGCTCAAAAAAAACAACAGGACCCAAGCGAGATGCATGCGAAGAGAGGTGAGCATGGCAGCCTCCTCGATTTCGGCCGTCTTTTGTGATCGATTTGTCTTTTAGTGATATTTAATTCCCCTCTCGATGGTGTGTCAATAAGATGACACCCGGGACACGAAACAGGCAGCGACCGAAGACTCTCCCTTGGTCAAATCGACTTCACCACTCTCCGCGGAGCGGGGTCGGGAACAGATGCGGCGATCATCCCTCCCGACGCTTGCGCCGACGTGCCCGGGGATGGGCCTGGTCGTAGACCTGGGCCAGGCGTTGGAAGTCGAGGTGGGTGTAGATCTGGGTGGTGGAGAGGTTGGCGTGGCCGAGCATCTCCTGAACGGCGCGCAGATCGCCGGAGGATTCCAGCAGATGGCTGGCGCAGGCATGACGCAACAGATGGGGATGCAGGTGGCGATCCAGGCCGCGGTGGCGGGCTATACGGGCGAGACGCTGTTGCACTGTGCGGGGGTGGATGCGACGGCCGCGGCGGCTGACGAACAACGCCGGCTCAGCCGGGGGTGCGAAGCGGGAGCGAACCGCCAGCCAATCCCGCAGGGCCTCGCGGGCCCGCTGCCCCACGGGGACCTCGCGCTCACGAGCCCCTTTGCCCAGCACCCGCACCCAACCTCCTTCCAAATCGAGGCGCTCCAGATCCAGCCCCACCAGCTCGGCCAGACGCAGGGCGGAGGAGTAGAGCAATTCCAGCATGGCCCGGTCACGCAGGCTCAAGAGATCATCGGCAGGCAAGGCATCCAGCAGGGCGGCCACTTGGTCGGCCTCCAGGGTGGGGGGCAAGGGTCGTTTGCCTTTGGGGGGACGCAGGCCGCGGGCGGGATTGGCCGCCAGGCGGCCTTGTTTCACCAAGTGATCGAGAAAACGGCGCACAGCGGAGAGGCGCCGGGCCAGAGTGCGCGGGCTGAGACCGGCGCCGTGACCATGGGCAAGCCACTGGCGCAGGTGGGCGGTGTTCACCCGTTCCCAACCCGCGGGGCCGTGCTGCCGGGCCCAGGTGATAAAAGCCTCGAGGTCGCGGCGGTAGGCGGCGACGGTATGGGGGGATCGCCCGCCAACGGCGTCGAGGCCATCGAGCCAGGCATGCAACGGGGGAGTCCAGGGGTCGGCGCTCATTCCTCCAGATGCCGCAGGATGGCGGCGGAGACCGCTTCGCCCAGGTAGCCGAGGAAAACGGTGCTCATGCCGGCGCGGAAACGCCGCGGATCACGACTACCCACGGCCAGCAGGCCGAGGGGGTCGCGGGTGGCGTCACTGAGGGGAATGAGGGCCACGGAGCCCAGGCCGGCCCCGGCCGGGCCGAAGAGGAAGTCCAGTTGTTCGCTGTTGAGGCGGCCGCACACCGCCCGCCCTTGCTGGAGGAGGTTACGAAAACGCCCCAGGCCGGGATGGTCGGCGGGGACGTATTCGGGGCGGCCTTCCAACAGGGTCTCGCCACGAAACAGGCGCAGGGACACCGCCTGGCATTCGAACCCCCGGCGCAGGTGATCGTGGACGGTGTCGAGAGTGTCTTCCAGGTCCTGGGTCTCCAGCAGGGCGAGGTAGAGGCGTTGCAGGCGGGCGAACAGGCGGTCGTTGTCACGGGCGATGTCCACCAGCTCGTGGAGCTGGCCGCGCAGTTTGCGGTTCTCGTCGCGCAGCACGCTCACTTGATATTCGATCAGGGAGACGGCGCCTTCCACGGGGTGGGGGACGTTGAGCTCGGAAACCAGCTTGGGGTAGCGGCTGAAGAAATCGGGGTGCTCGCGCAGATAGGCCACCACTTGTTCCTCGCCGGGGAGTTCCCCCATGCGATCGCGTCGTTGCATGTTCATAGTTCGATGGTCCCTTTGAATACGGTTTCTGCCGGGCCGGTCAGCCAGACCGCTTCCCCCTCGCCCGTCCAGCGTACGGCGAGCGTGCCGCCGGGCAGGTCCACGCGCACGTTTTCATCCAGCCATGCCCGAAGACGCCCCACCACCACCGCGGCACAGGCACCGCTGCCACAGGCCAGGGTCTCGCCGACGCCGCGTTCGTGGACCCGGAGGCGGATGTGGCCGGGGTCCACCACTTCCATGAAGCCGACGTTGGTACGCTCGGGGAAACGGGGATGGTGCTCGATCGCCGGCCCCAACCGGGCCACCGGTGCCCGGTCGACATCGTCCACCCGCAGCACCGCGTGGGGATTGCCCAGGGAGACGGCACCGATGGAGAGCCGCTCGCCGTCGACCTCCAGCACGTAGGCCGGGGCCCGTTCAGGGGCCTGGAAGGGGATCTGTGCCGGTTCCAGGCGGGGGACGCCCATGTTCACCCGCACCCAGCCGTCCGCTTCGTGATGGAGGACGATGAGGCCGGAGGCGGTCTCCACCGGGATCTCGTCGGCCGCTTCGAGCCCTTCCTCGCGGACGAAACGGGCGAAACAACGGGCGCCGTTGCCGCACATGGCCACTTCGGAGCCATCGGCATTGTAGATGCGGTAACGAAAACGGGCCCGCGGATCCCGAGGCGGTTCCACCACCAGGAGCTGGTCGCAGCCGATACCGAAGTGGCGGTCGCACAAACGGCGCACTTGCGCCGCATCGAGCGCCAGTGACTGACGTACGGCATCGATGACCACGAAGTCGTTGCCCAGGCCGTGCATCTTGGTGAAGCGGATCGTCGCCATCGACTAAGGGTACTCTCTCCCCGCAGGGAGGCTCAACCGAAAAAGCGCCGCCCCCGATCGACGGAGGCGGCGCCCCAAGAGGACTGCCGGACGAAAACAGCGATCAGCGCGGCAGGATGTTGTCCCCACGCCCCATTTCGGGATCGGCGTCGGGGGTGTTCATGAGCACGGTGATGGCACCCCGCATGGCGGCGCTCATGGTGTGATCGACAATGGCATTGTTGGTGGGACGGTCCTTGGGCGAGACGATGTCCACACTCACCGCCTCGGAGACGGCGACATTGTAGGTGGCCATGTCATAGATCACGTTCTTGGGACTGCCGTTGAGGTAGACCCGATCCCAGATCCCGGCAATGGGGTGCAACGCCACCGGCATGTTGATGTTGGCGTTGACGAAGTGGATCCGCACCCGCTCACCCGGTTTGGACACCAGCGCCAGCGAGGCGTTGGGGTCGTGCACCGGGTCGTAGTGGAACATCTTGCCGTTGATCAGAGAACCGGCCCAGCCACGGTTCTCGATCATCGCCTGCTTGTCCTCGGCGTTGGGGAAGTATTGTCCCTGGACCAGGACGTATTCACGATCCGGCTTGGGGAATTTGCGCGAATAGCGCTTGGGATCGACGATGATCACACCATACATGCCCCGGGCGATGTGCTGGGCCATGGTGGGGGCACCGCAGTGGTACATGTACACTCCGGCGCGCTTGGCGACGAATTTGAATTTCTTGGTCTCACCCGGTTTGATGGGGGCGAATTCGTCGAGCACGTCCACTTCCGCGGCATGGAAGTCGATGGAGTGAGAGTTCTTGTTTTCGGGGGGATTGATCAAAGTGAATTCGACCACATCCCCCTCTTCCACGCGCACCACCGGACCGGGAATGGTGCCATCGAAGGTCCAGGCGGCGTACTTGGTGCCTTTGTTGTCGATTTCCACGTCCACTTCCTTGGCGGTGAGGGTAACCTTCACCGTCTTGGCCTGAACGCCCCCGGCAGCCACGCCGAAGGCCAGTGCAGCGACCCCGATCATCATGCGTTGCTTTTTGGTTAACATGGATACCTCCCTTGTGGATTGAAGAACCGGCCCACAGGCCGTGGTGTCACGGCTGACCGTAACGGCAGCCGCACAACTCGCGCAGGTGGCGCACCAGGGCGTCCACCTCGGATTCACTGAGGACCTTGCCCCAAGGCGGCATGAGCACCGACTTGCTCAGGGCCTGCCCTCCCTCGACGATGGCGGTACGCAGCTCGTCGTCACTGCGCCCGGCCATGTATTTGGCATCGGTGTGATCACGCGGCTGAACCGACATGTCGTGCACGTTGATGCCCTTGCCGTTGCCTTGCAGCCCATGACACTGGCTGCAGTAGACCCGGTAGAGCTCGGCCCCCGAGGGCGCGGCGAGCGCCCCTGCCATCCCCCACATCAAGGCCAAGGCGGCCGTTGCCATCAGCACCCGTCTCATGGTTTCACCTCCTTGGCCAAGGCGTGGAAGTAATGGATGAACTTCTGGATGTCGCGCGCCTTCAGCGCCTTGTTGGGCATGAAGATCTTCGGATCCCACGCCTGCGGGTTGCTCAGATAACTCACCAGGTAATCGTCCTGGAGCCGGTTGGCCACGGTGTACACTTCCGGCCCGGAGAGGCCGCCGTAACCGGGCTCGATCTGATGGCAGGCGAGGCAGCCCTTGAACTTGTCGAACATCAGCTCGCCCATGCGCATGGAGATACGACCGGGTTTGTAACTCCCCGGACTCACCTCCCCCGGCGCGGCCCGCTTGTTCATCAACGCCCGCACCACCGCCTCGGCCTCAGCGGCATCGAGCCGGGGATGATCCACCAGGGAGGCCTCGTCGATGACATCCTGACCATCGGCCCCGGTGCGCACATGGTTGGGATAGAACATCCCCGCCGGGCGGATACGCCGCGGCGCCTGCAACCAGGCCTCCATCCACTCGG
>JALSHN010000399.1 GCA_026982215.1 Gammaproteobacteria bacterium | reverse complement strand
TTCCAGGCCCGCGGCCGTGGCCACCGCCTGCACCCACTGGCGTGACTCGGCGTCCGGGCCCAGTAGCAGCGGGCTCTCGGGTCGCCGGGCCAGGAAACGGCCCATGGGCTCGGTGGCGTGCAGCACTACACCCCGGCGCACCGGCACCGCCTCTTCCAGGCGATGGACCCGGTGCAGGTGGGGGGCCACGGTGATCAGGGCATCGAATTGCTCGGCCAGCCAGCGGCCGATGATGCGCTGGCTCACCGCCTCGCCGGGGTGGAAGGCGGTGTCCTGACGCATGTAACAAAGGTAAGGGGCGATGAGGATCAGCCGCCTCGCTCCCAGTTCGCGGGCGGTCCGGCTGGCCAGCAGCAATTCCACCAGTTTGTGGTCGGGGTCGTGGAGGGAGCGCACCAGGATCACGGTGGCCGGTAATCGCGGGGGCAGGCGCAATCGCCGTTCGCCGTCGGGGAAGACGTGGAGGCCGAGGGTCTCGAAGGGCCAATCCAGGGCGCGGGCCAGTGCCGCCGTCTGGGCCTGGCTGTCGGGGAAGGCCAGCAGCAGGGGGTCAGAATTCCACATAGGCCGAGGGGATCTCGCTGTCGTTGCCGATGCGGTAACCGTTGCCCTTTTGCGCCACCAGTCTGCGGGCGAATTGTTCGTCGGCGGGGAATTGGGCGTGAACCCGGTAGAGGGGCTCGCCCTGTTCCACCGGATCCCCCAGTTTCTTGAACAGGTCCACCCCGGCCCCCTTGTCCATGGGGGCGCCGGCGTAGCGGGCCAGACGGGCCAGCAGGAAGTTGTCGATGCCCACCACCACCCCGTCCCGTTCGGCGCGGACCTCGAAGCCCAGCTCGCCAGGGGCGAAATGGTGTCTCTGGCGCCCCTGGGCCTCGATGAGGTCGTTCATCTTGGCCAGGGCGCGGCCGGAGTCGAGGATGTCACGGGCAATGGCGTAGCCCTGGCCGCCGCGGACGTCGGGATCGAATTCGATCACCCGACCGGCCAGACGCAGGGCCTTCTGGCGCAGGTCCTGGGGGGCTTCGGGGTCGTTCTGCAGTACCTGCATCACGTCGCGGGCCTCCAGCACCGGGCCGATGCCGCGGCCGATGGGTTGACGGCCATCGGTGATCACCACTTCCAGGTGCAGGTCCATGCGGTCGGCGACGAATTCGAACAGCTTGCGCAGGGCCAGGGCCTGGCGCATGGAGCGGACCTTGGCGGTGGGGCCCACGGGGATGTCGATGAGCAGGTGGGTGGAGCCGGCGGCCAGTTTTTTGGAGAGGATGGAGGCGATCATCTGCCCTTGGGAGTCCAGCCCCAGAGGGCGTTCCACGGCGATGAGCACGTCGTCGGCGGGGGCCAGCCGGGCGGTGCCGCCCCAGGCCAGGCAGCCGCGGTGGACCTGGACGATCTCGCGCAGGCGCTCGGGGGGGAGCTCCACCTCGGCCAGCACCTCCATGGTGTCGGCGGTGCCGGCGGGGGAGGTGATGGCCCGCGAGGAGGTCTTGGGGATCAGCATTCCGTGGGCGGCGACGATGGGCACCACCAGCATGGAGGTACGGTTGCCGGGGATGCCGCCGATGCAGTGCTTGTCCGCCACCAGGCGTTCGTGCCAGTCGAGGTGCTCGCCGGTCTTCAGCATGGCCTGGGTGAGGTAGAGCACCTCGTCGCGGTCGAGGCCGTTCTGGGTGCAGGCCACCAGGAAGGCGGCCATCTCGGTCTTGGCGTAGCGGCCGGCGACGATGTCCTGGATGACGGCGTGGAATTCCTCGCGGGTGAGGCGGTCGCCGTCGATCTTGCGACGCACTGCATCCATGGAAACCGGCGGCTCGGCCTGGCTGATACGGACCGCCGTGCCTTCCGAGGCGCCGAGGCGGGCGAAGGCGGTCTCGGACAACCCCAGTTCCTCGGGGCCGACGATGGCCGCATCGTCCACCACGTTGAGCACCGCCAGCGTGCGTTGGCCGTCGACGTCGATCTCGATCTTGGAGAGGGCCTGGAAGCCCTCGGCGCGATAGAGGGCGCAGTCGCGGTGCAGGTAGGCGACGTTCTCGCGGTAGGTGTCGATGGCCACCCGCTTGAGGCGCAGGCCCTTGGGGGTCGGTTGCTCTCCCATGGTGCTCATTGTAGAGCCTCAGCGCCCCTGTTGCTGCAGGCGCCACATCTCGGCGTATACCCCGCCCTGCTCCAGCAGTTCGTGGTGGGTGCCCGCCTCGACGATGCGTCCCTTGCGCAACACCAGGATGCGGTCGGCGTCCACCACGGTGGACAGGCGATGGGCGATCACCAGGGTGGTGCGGGCCCGGGCGGCCTCGCGCAAGGTCTCCAGGATGGCCTCCTCGGTGTGGGAGTCCAGGGCCGAGGTGGCCTCGTCGAACACCATGATCGGCGGGTCCTTGAGCAGCGCGCGGGCGATGGCGATGCGCTGTTTCTCGCCCCCGGAGAGCTTGAGGCCGCGCTCGCCCACCAGGGTGTCGTAGCCCTCGGGCAGGGAAACGATGAAATCATGGATGTGGGCGGCGCGGGCGGCGGCGATCACCGCCTCGCGAGGGGCGTCGGGGCGGCCGTAGGCGATGTTGTAGTAGATGGTGTCGTTGAACAATACGGTATCTTGCGGGACCACGCCGATGGCGGCGCGCAGGCTTTCCTGGGTGACGGCGCGAATGTCCTGGCCGTCGATCTCGATGGCGCCCTGGTCCACGTCGTAGAAGCGGAACAGCAGCCGGGCGAGGGTGGACTTGCCGGCGCCGGAGGGCCCCACCACCGCCACCTTCTCGCCGGGACCGATGGTGAAGCTCACCCCCTTGAGGATGGGGCGCTCGGGGTGGTAGCCGAAGTGGACATCACGGAAGGCCACCTCGCCCTGGCGGACTTGCAGCGGTCTGGCGTCGGGGTCGTCGGCGATGGCCTGGTTCTCCCGCAGCAGGGCGAACATGCGTTCCATGTCGGACAGCGAATGGCGGATCTCGCGGTAGACGAAGCCGAGAAAGCCCAGCGGCATGTAGAGCTGCAGCAGATAGGCGTTGACCATCACCAGCTCGCCCAGGGTCATGGTGCCCGCCACCACCTCTTGGGCGGCGAGGAACATCAGCGCGGTGATGCCCACGGCGATGATCGCTCCCTGACCGAGATTGAGCACCGAGAGGGATCGCTGATTGGCCAACGCCGCCTGTTCCCACTGGGCCAGTTGGGCATCGTAGCGGCGAGCCTCGAAGGCCTCGTTGGTGAAATATTTCACCGTCTCGTAGTTGAGCAGGCTGTCGATGGCCCGGGCGTTGGCACGGGAGTCCAACTCGTTCATCCGCCGGTGGAAGCGCATGCGCCATTCGGTGATGCCCAGGGTGAAGGCGATGTAGGCGCCGATGGTGCCCAGGGTCACCGCGGCGAAGGGCCAGTCGTAGCGGGCCAGCAGGATCACCGCCACCAAGGCGATCTCGGCGATGGTGGGGAGGATGTTGAACAGCATGAAATTGAGCACGAAGCCGATGCCACGGCAGCCGCGTTCGATGTCGCGGGAGACGCCGCCGGTGCGTCGCTCCAGATGAAAGGCCAGCGAGAGCCGATGGAGGTGCTCGAAGACCTGGAGGGCGATCTGGCGGATGGCCCGTTGGGTGACCCGGGCGAATACCAGGTCGCGCAACTCGGAGAACAGGGCATTGGCCAGCCGCAGGCCGCCGTAGGCCAGCAACAGGCCCGCCGGCAGCAGGATCAAGGCGTTCTGCGCCGGGTCCAGGGCATCGACGATATCCTTCAACACCCAGGGCACGCCCACGTTGGCCAGCTTGGCCACCAGCAGGAAGGCCATGGCCAGGATCACCCGTCCCTTGTAGCGCCACAGATAGGGGAACAGGGTGGCCAGGGTGGCGAGATCGCCGCGGGGTTGGTCGGTGGGCTCGGGTTTCATGGGCATTCCGCAAGATTCAGCATCTCATTGTATAATGAAAGACTTTGTCAACCCATTGATTTCGAGGCCCACAGGCCCCATGAAGGGGCGCGGGAAAGAAGATTCGCTTGGAGGTATTTCCATGCCCATCTATGAATATCGTTGTCAGGCCTGCGGCCACGAGCTGGAGGCCTTGCAAAAGGTGAGCGATGCCCCACTCGAGGATTGTCCCGAGTGCGGCGAGCCGGCGCTGAAGAAAAAGGTCTCGGCGGCCGGTTTCCGTCTCAAGGGCGGCGGCTGGTACGAGACCGACTTCAAGAGCGGCAAAAAGAAGAATCTCGCCGGCGAGTCCAGTGAGTCCGGGGCCAAGAAGGGCGGGGCGGAGACGCCCAAGGACAAGGCCGCGGGCGCGGGTTGAGCCATTTGCCAAGGCCGCCGCTGAACCGTAGTATTGGCGGCCTTTTTTCACCGGTTTTCCAGGGGATCGAACGCCATGCGCAGCCATTATTGCGGCCACGTCAACGAGGCATTGCTGGACCAGGAAGTGACGCTCGCCGGCTGGGTGCACCGCCGGCGTGACCACGGCGGGGTGATCTTCATCGATCTGCGCGACCGGGAAGGTATCGTCCAGGTGGTGTTCGATCCCGACCGCCCCGACACCTTCGCCCTCGCCGAGCGGGTGCGCAATGAGTTCGTGATCCAGGTGAAGGGGCGGGTGCGCCGTCGCCCCGAGGGGACCGAGAACCCCAATCTGCCCACCGGGGCGGTGGAGGTGCTGGGTCTGGAGCTCACCATCCTCAACCGTGCCGAGACGCCGCCCTTCCAGCTCGACGAGGAGCACGTCTCCGAAGAGACTCGGCTGCGCTACCGCTACATCGATCTGCGCCGCCCGGAGATGTTCGCCCATCTGCGCCTGCGCACCGAGGTCACCCGGGTGATGCGCCGTTACTTGGACGATCAGGGTTTCCTCGACGTGGAAACCCCCATGCTCACCCGCTCCACCCCCGAGGGCGCACGTGATTTCCTGGTCCCCAGCCGTATCCACCCGGGCAGCTTCTACGCCCTGCCCCAGTCGCCGCAGTTGTTCAAGCAGCTACTGATGATCGCCGGCTTCGATCGCTACTACCAGATCGTGCGCTGTTTCCGCGATGAGGACCTGCGCGCCGACCGCCAGCCCGAGTTCACCCAGCTCGACCTGGAGACCAGCTTCCTCGACGAGGATGCCATCATGACCCTCACCGAGGGCCTGGTGCGCGAGCTGTTCGCCCAGGTGCTGGGGGTGAGCCTCCCCGATCCCTTCCCCCGCCTGAGCTATGCCGAGGCCATGCGCCGTTTCGGCACCGACCGCCCCGATCTGCGCAACCCCCTGGAGCTGGTGGACGTGGGCGATCTGATGAAGGGAGTGGAATTCAAGGTCTTCGCCGGCCCGGCCAAGGACCCCCGCGGCCGGGTGGCCGCCCTGCGCCTCCCCGGCGGTGGGGCCCTCACCCGCAAGGAGATCGACGAATACACCCGCTTCGTGGGCATCTACGGGGCCAAGGGCCTGGCCTACGTCAAGGTCAACGATCCCGCCGTCGGCCGCGAGGGCCTGCAATCACCCATCCTCAAATTCCTGCCCGACGAGGTGATCGCCGCCATCCTGGAGCGCACCGGAGCCGAGGCCGGGGACATGATCTTCTTCGGTGCCGACCGGGCCCGGGTGGTCAATGAGTCCCTGGGGGCCCTGCGGGAGCGTTTGGGGCATGACCGCGGCCTGCTGCGCGGTGAGTGGGCACCGTTGTGGGTGGTGGACTTCCCCATGTTCGAATGGGACGAGCGCGAGGGCCGCTGGAACAGCCTGCATCACCCCTTCACCGCCCCCAAGGACGAGCATCTGGGGTTGCTGGAGTCCGATCCCGAGGCCTGTCATTCCCGCGCCTACGACATGGTCATCAACGGTACCGAGGTGGGCGGTGGCTCCATCCGTATCCACCGGCCCGAGGTGCAGCAGCACGTCTTCCAGGTGCTGGGCATCTCCCAGCAGGAGGCGGAGGACAAGTTCGGTTTTCTGCTGGAGGCGCTCAAGTACGGCGCGCCGCCCCATGGCGGACTGGCCTTCGGCCTCGACCGGTTGGTGATGCTCATGGCCGGCGCCGGTTCCATCCGTGAAGTGATGGCCTTCCCCAAGACCCAGAGCGCCGCCTGTCCCTTGACCCAGGCCCCCTCGGCGGTGGATCCCAAACAGCTCCGTGAGCTGGGGCTGCGCTTGAAAAGCCCGGGTAAAGCGGTAGAGTAAAGGGCGGGGAGGGAACCAGGCCCGTGGCCTGGTGATCCAAGTTTTTGAAAATCCAGGGCGCCAAGGCGCCATTCCCATCCAAAGACGAGGTGAACATGGCCGCCGAGACCGCAGCCATCCAAGCCTATTCCCAATTGGACGAGGACGACGTCCAGGCCCGCATCCGTGCCGCTCGTGAGAAGCTGGGCGACGAGGTGGTGATCCTCGGACACCACTACCAGCGCGAGGAGGTATTCCAGCACGCCGATTTCTCCGGCGATTCCTTGAAACTCTCCCGCCAGGCCGCCGCCTCCCAGGCACGCTACATCGTTTTCTGCGGGGTGCACTTCATGGCCGAGGTGGCCGATATCCTTTCCCGTCCCGAGCAAGTGGCCATCCTCCCCGATCTCGGCGCAGGTTGCTCTATGGCCGACATGGCCGATCTGGCCAAGGTGGAGCGCGCCTGGCGCGAGCTCTCCCAGGTGCTGGAGCCGGACGAGGCCGTGACCCCCGTCACCTACATCAACTCCAGTGCCGACCTCAAGGCCTTCTGTGGCCGACACGGCGGCATCGTCTGCACCTCCTCCAATGCCCGTCACGTGCTGGAATGGTCCTTTCAGCGCCGCGAGAAGGTGTTGTTCTTCCCCGATCAGCACCTGGGGCGCAACACCGGCCATGCCATGGGCATCCCCCTGGAGGAAATGGTGGTGTGGGACTTCGACCAACCCCTGGGCGGGCTCACCCCCGAGGCCATTCGCAACGCCAAGATGATCCTATGGAAGGGGTTCTGCTCGGTGCACCAGATGTTCCGCCCCGAGCACATCGACCGTTTCCTGGAACGTCATCCCGAGACCCGGGTCATCTCCCACCCCGAGTGCAGCTTCGAGGTGTGTCAGAAGTCCCACTATGTCGGCTCCACGGAATACATCATCAAGACCATCGCCGAGGCCCCCGCTGGGACCCGCTGGCTGGTGGGCACCGAGCTCAATCTGGTCAACCGTCTTGCCGAGCGCTTCCGCCCCGAAGGCAAGCAGGTGCACTTCATGTCGCCCACGGTGTGCCTGTGCTCCACCATGTTCCGCATCGATCCGCCTCACTTGGCCTGGACCTTGGAGAACCTGGTGGAGGGCCGGGTGGTGAACCGCATCCAGGTGCCCGAGCGGGAGGCTGCCCAGGCACGCGCCGCCTTGCAGCGCATGCTGGATCTGCCCGTTTGAGGACCGTGGGCCTCAGCGCAGCTTGAAACGCATCACCAGCTCGGTGAGGCTCTGTGCCGTACTCTCGATGGCGCGGGCGTTCTCCGCCGAGTCCTCGGCGTAGTCGCTGGTCTGCTGCGCCAGGGTGTTGATGTTGGTGATGTTTTCCTGCACCTGTTCACTGACGCCGGCCAGGACCTCGGCCGCGGCGGCGATCCGTTCGTTCATCGCCGTGCTAGTGGCCACTGCTTCGGTGATGTGATCCAGCAGTTCGCCAGCCCGCTGGGAGTGTTGCACCGATTCCTTGGCCTGTCGCCGTCCTTGCTCCATCATGTCCACCGCCTCACGGGCGCGGTTCTGCAGCGTCTCAATGGTGGCCTGGATCTCGCGGGTCGATTCCTGGGTGCGTGAGGCGAGGGTGCGTACCTCGTCGGCCACCACGGCGAAACCACGTCCCTGTTCTCCGGCGCGGGCGGCCTCGATGGCGGCGTTCAGCGCCAGCAGATTGGTCTGTT
>JALSHN010000398.1 GCA_026982215.1 Gammaproteobacteria bacterium | reverse complement strand
CGCCACCACCGCGAGACGCCCTATCGCATCGAACACGGCCAGGCCGACGTGGGGATCGTCTGGACCACCGAGGTACGTTACGCCAAGGCCACCGGCCGCAAGATCGACGGGGTGGCCATCCCCGATCCCTCCAACATGCGCCACAAGGTGGCCTACGCCATCGGCCCGCTGACCATGGCCAAGAACGCCGCCAACGCCTTCCTGCGCTATCTGGCCAACGACGAGGCCCAGGCCATCTATGAGAAACACGGGTTCATCCGGGCCACTCCGGAAGAACTCACCATCAAGCCGCTGTGAGCCCCAGGGGCCGGTTCATCCGAGCCGGCCCCTTCACTTGCGGCGCGCCCGACGCAGCAACCACAGCAGCAACACCATCCCCACCACCACCAGGGCCAGTTCCAACAACACCGGCCACAACACCGCCGCCGGATCCCAGCCACCTTCACCCATCCCCCCGTTCCCCTCCTCGCTCGTCGTATAATCCGCCTCCGGCCCATCGACAACACCAACCACCATGGTCGAGTTCGCTCAACGCCTCACCCAATCGAACCCGTTTCAACGCTTCATCATCGCCGTCATCATTTTGAACGGCATTATCGTCGGCATGGAGACCTACCCTGGCCTCATGAGTCGCTGGGGAGGCCTACTGGAGGCCCTCGACCGGCTGTGCCTGGCGATCTTCACCGTGGAGATCGCCTTGCGCATCCTGGCCCACGGCCGCCGCCCCTGGGACTTCTTCAAAGGGGGGTGGAACGTGTTCGACTTCATCATCGTCGGCGCCGCTTATGTCCCGGGCATCTCCGAACAAAGCACCCTGCTGCGGCTGATCCGCCTGTTGCGGGTACTGCGCCTGCTGAGCGCCCTGCCCAGCATGCAGATGATGGTCGCCGCTCTGGTGCACAGCATCCCCCGTATCGGCCAGATGGCCCTGCTGGCCTCGCTGTTGTTCTACGTCTACGCCGTGGCCGGCACCACTCTCTTCGGTGCGGTGGACCCGCAACACTGGGGCAGTCTGCACCTGTCGCTGCTGAGTCTGTTCCGCACCCTCACCCTGGAAGACTGGACCGACCTGATGTACACCGCCATGGAGACCTATCCCTGGGCCTGGGTGTACTTCGTCAGTTTCGTGCTCCTGGCTACCTTCATCATCTTCAACATGCTCATCGGCATCATCTTGAACAGCATGGAAGAAGCCCGCGAGAAGATCCACCAGGAGCGGGTGGAGCAGGCGGGCAACGCCGATCTCGACCAACGACTGAAAAAGGTCAAAGAGGCACTGGCGGAGCTGGAGCGGGAGATCGAGCGCCGCAGCCAGGGGAACTGAACCGGCGCACGCCTTGCTTGTCTCCCCAGAGACGCCCGTTTTTCCAGGAGAGACCATGGGAGCCCTCATGCCGCTGATGGCCGGCCTTTGGCTGCTGCTGTCGTCCGTCGCCGCCCCGGCCGGGGAACGGCTGCCCGCCGGGGCACTGCACGTCATCGAAATAACACCCGCCAACGTGGCCGAGCTGGAGGCGGCCTTCCAAACCCACGGTCTGCACTGGCCCATCGAGCCCGAGCAGACCATCCCGCCGTTGGAGGTGAAACGCCTGCCGCCCGATTTCCCGCAGATCCACGACATTCCCCGGCGCAAGGGGTTGTTCGTACGCGTGGTCCTGCCGCTGGCGTTGATGGAAAACCAACGTCTGCGCGAACAGCGGGCCCTGGCGGAGCTGTTTCTGCGTTATCCCCCCGAGCGGTTGGGGACGCGTTACCGCGCCTGGCTGGAACGGCTGATGGATGACTACCGCATCCCCCGACAGTGGGATTTCCAGCGCCGCGGCCGTGAACTGATGGTGCGCCTGGACGAGGTCCCGGTGGAATTGGTGGTGGCCCAGGCGGCAATGGAGTCGGGCTGGGGCACCTCTCGCTTCGCCCTCCACGGCAACGCCCTGTTCGGCCAATGGACCTGGAGCGGCCCCGGTCTGCGTCCCAGCGAGGCCGACCCGGACAGCACCCACAAGGTGCGTGCCTTCCCCTCGCTGCGCGCCTCGCTGCGGGCCTACCTCCACAACCTCAACAGCGGTCGGGCCTATGCCCGTTTCCGTGCCCTGCGCGCCGAGCTCCGCGCTGGCGGACAGGTGCTGGATCCGGAGCGCCTCGCTCAGGGACTGGAGGCCTATTCCGCTCGCGGCATGGCTTACGTGCGCGAGCTGGAGCGCATGCTGCGCCGCCCCGAGCTGGCCCGCCTGGGCCGGGTCAGTCTCCTTCTGGGATCCACGGCGCGACCCATTCCTGGCTGAGCCAGCGCCAACGGCCCTCGGGTGTGGGCACGGTGCAGTTGTAACGTCCCCGGCGAGCGGAGAACGGGGCCGGGGCCTGGGTAGTGAATTCACGCCCCGGCTCACGCCATACCACCTCGATGCGCCCCTGCCCGGAGGCATAACAGGCCAGCTCGCGCCAGCGGGGCGGGGTGCGGGCCAGGCGCACCGTCCACGCCGGCGGCTGCGGCCCCTGGAGCAGCGGATCCCACGGGCGCACCCATTCCAGTGGAAAGGGTAATGAGGCCGCCTTGAGGAGAAAGCCCGGCAGCTCGGCGTAGCGACCAGCGGCTGGATAGCGGGGCAGGGCACGGCGGTCGCTGTCCACCCCCATGGCCCCGGATCGCTGGGTGAAACCCACCAGGCCCAGCGCCTGGATCACCTCGGCCAAGGGGCGGCTGTACTCCCCGTAGGGATAGGCGAACCAGGGACGCACCCGTGCGCCCAGCTCCGCCTGCAGGCGGAGCTGGGCATGGCGGATGTCCGCCGTCACCCGCGCCCGCCACGCCGCTTCGTCCTCGCCGGGTCGCCGCGCCACCAGATGATGGTGATGGCGGGAGTGATTGCCGAACTCGGCCCCGTGAGCGGCCATCTCACGCAATTGCGCCCAGCTCATGTAACCGCTTCGCCCCTGGTCCACCGGCTCGCTGGCCACGAACACCGTGAACGGCAACCCCCGCTCCCGGAGGATGGGAAAGGCATGGCGATGGACGCTGGCATAGGCGTCGTCGATGGTGATCGCCACCACCTTGTCCGGCATGGGCCGGCGGGCATCGAGATGCTCGAGGATGCGTGACAACGGCCACACCTGAAAGCCCCCTTCGGCGAGGGCGTCCAGTTGGGCGGCGAACTGCTCGGGTTGGACGTTGGTGCTGGGCAGACGGGGCTCGCCGAAACGATGGTAGATGAAGGCCACCGCGTGGGGCTCCGCCGCCGTGACCGTCCCGCCCCACATCAGACCCAGGATCAGCCCATGGACAGTCCAGGGGTGCCTCCGTATCCTTAGCGGCAGTCTGGGAAAAAGGAGGCCCGCGCCCATGCCCGAGACCACTGCCGCCGCCCTGGTCAGCCTGGCGATCATGCTCCTCGCCATGCGTCTTTTTCGCATCCGCAGTTTCCATGTCTCGGTCATGGTCCTCACCGTGTTGTTCGATCTGTTGATGCCGGTCTATCTCTATCTCAACCGTGACTGGTACGGGCGGCTCATCGAGCAGGGAGACATCTTTTCCTTCCTGGTGTGGATGCACCTGGGGCTGGTGATCACCCTGTTCTTTCTCTACGCCCTGCAGATCGGCAGCGGCCGACGCCTGCTCAAGGGCGATCCCGACGCCCGCGAGGATCACCGCAACAATGCCCGCGCCGTGCTCGCCACCCGGGTGCTGGTGATCCTCACTGGCGCGCTGTTGTACGTTCCCGAGGAATGAATAAAACGGCCCGGGGGCTGATGCCCACGGGCCGCTGGATTCCAACCGCCGTTCGGCCTCAGGCCTTCTTGCGCCGGCGGGAGTTCTCGATGAGATCGTGGATCATCGGCGTGAGCACCAGTTCCATGGCGAAACCCATCTTGCCGCCGGGGACGACGATGGTGTTGCGCCGCGACATGAAGGAATCCTTCAGCATGCTGAGCAGGTAGTGGAAGTCCACCTTCTCCGGCTGGCTGAAACGGATCACCACGAAGCTCTCGTCCGGGGTGGGGATGTCGCGGGCGATGAACGGGTTGGAGGTGTCCACCGTCGGCACCCGCTGGAAGTTCACGTGGGTACGCGAGAACTGCGGGGTGATGTAGTGGACGTAGTCCGGCATGCGCCGCAGGATGGTATCGACGATGGCCTCGGGGGAGTAGCCGCGCTGGGCGGCGTCACGGTGGATCTTCTGGATCCATTCCAGATTGACGATGGGCACCACCCCCACCAGCAGGTCCACGTACTGGGCGACGTTGACATCCTCGGTGACCACGCCGCCATGGAGGCCCTCGTAGAACAACAGGTCGGTGTCGGGGGGGATGTCTTCCCAGGGGGTGAATTCGCCGGGCTGCAGGCCCAGGTCTTTGTAGGGCTCGGCCTCTTCGTAGCTGTGGAGGTATTTGCGGATCTTGCCCTGGCCGGATTCCCCATAGCTGCGGAACAGGGTTTCCAGCTTGTCGAACAGGTTGCCCTCGGGGCCGAAGTGGCTGATGACCTTGCCTTCGGCCTGGGCCCGGGCGATGGCCTCTTTCATTTCCTGGCGGTTGTAGCGGTGGAAGCTGTCACCCTCCACCACCACCGGTTTGATGCCCTCGCGGCGGAAGATGTGCTCGAAGGCGTTCTTGACCGTGGTGGTGCCGGCACCGGAGGAACCGGTCACCGCGATGATGGGATGCTTCTCAGACATGGTCGTCTCCTTGGTGTGATGTGAATTCCGGGTCCGGCGGGGCGATGTGGCACTGATCCGGACGGCAAGTGGCGCGATTATAAACCAAACGGCTGCGAACGACCCGGTTTCCCGCTGTGCGATAATGCCGTGATGGATGCCCCCCGTCACATCGCCATCCTGCGCCTCTCCGCCCTGGGCGACGTGTGCCATGCCCTGCCGGCCCTGCGCGCCGCCCAGGCCACTTGGCCCGAGGCACGTTTCACCTGGATCGTCGCGCCCGTGGAGCAGGCCTTGCTGGCCGGCATGGCGGACGTGGAGACGGTGGTGTACTCCAAACGTTCCGGACTTGCGGGCATGCGCCGGCTGCGCGCCGAACTGGTGCGGCGCTATGGGGGACACCCCTTCGATCTGTTGCTGCACCTGCAGACCTCGGCACGTTCCAATCTGCTCTCGGCGCTGGCGCTGTCGGCGCGGCTGAAGGTGGGGCTGGGGCCACCGTTGACCCGCGAGGGCCATGGCTGGGTCAACCACCGTCTGGTGCCTCCCCCGCCACGGGCCCATGCGGTGGATGCCTATCTGGCGGTGGTCGAGGCCCTGGGGGCGGCAAAGGCACCGCCGCGCTGGGACCTGCCGCTGTCCGCGACGGCCCGGGCCTGGGCGGCGGAGCGCCTCCCCGAGGGGCCGTGGCTGGCGCTCAATCCCACGGCCAGCCCCTCGCGGCGGGTATGGCGGGAGTGGCCCCTGGAGCGGCTGGCCCGGGTGGCGGAGGCGGCCTGGGAGCTGGGGCTCAAGCCGTGTCTGGTGGGTGGACCCGGCGAGCGGGAGCGCCGCCGCGCCGCGACCTTGCGGGCGGCTTGCCGGGTGCCGCTGGTGGATCTCACCGGCGCCACCGACATCCCCAGGCTGCTGGCGGTGCTGGCCCGGGCGCGACTGTTGTTGTCGGTGGACTCGGGACCGGTGCACCTGGCCACGGCGGTGGGCACGCCGGTGATCGGGCTCTACGGCGCCACCGATCCCCACCAGACCGGCCCCTATCGGGACCGCCACCGGGTAGTGAGCGTCTATGCCGAGGCGGTGGCGGCGGAGTACGGCAGACCACCCGAGGCCCTGCCCTGGGGGACCCGTTGTCACCGCGCCGATGTCATGGAACGCATCGAGGTCGCGCAGGTGACGGCGCGCCTGGAGGCGGTGTGGCGCGAGCTGCAGTGGAGGGGTTGAGCCTCAGGGGAGCAGACAGACGGGGGTGGAGGGGGTGTTGTCCACCGGGTTCACCGCCACGCGGAAGTGCCATTCCACCCATTCCCCCAAGGCCAGGTTGCCGCTGCTGCGACCACTGAAGATGGCCAGGCCGCGCAGGGGGTCGAGGCCGAAGGAGACGCTGCCGTCGGCGCCGCCATCCAGAGGCACCAGCCGCAGACGGTGGCTGCTGCCGGCCTCCAGTTCGAAGACGAATTCCCGCGCCGGCAGGGTCCCGGCCTGGAATTCGCCCTGGTAGACACCGTCGAGGTAGAGGGCGAAGCGGTCGTCCTGATTGGCCCCGGCATCGCACACCCGGAAGGCGACGTTGCCGGGACGGACGGTGAGGCGCGGGGGTCCGGGCTCGGTGTCCGCGGCGGCAGGGGCGTAGTCCACTTCCACCCATTCGCCCTCTTGGCGTTCCCACAGTCGCAGGCGGTATTCCCCCGGCGCCAGGTCGGCCGGCAGCCGTGTCCGCAATCCCAGCGGGGTGAGTTCCCATTGGCTGAGTGCGTGGGAGGCGCCTTGGTCGTCCTCCAGCCGCAACCGGTAGTCGTTGCCGGCGACGGCGGCGGTCACCATCAGTTCCACCGAGCTGCCGGGAGCGGCGCTGTCGTTGAGCAATCCGTGCAGCCGGGGCCGGTCCCACAGGGGGATTTCCCACGGCCCGAGGCGGACCTCGCCGCCATCCTCCAGGGGCTGGTGGAGTTGCAGGGTGAGGGGGCCGGGGCCTTGCGAGAGGAAGGCCGGTAAGCGCAGCCACAGGCGCCGCTGATCCCGGCTGAGGCGTTGCGGGGCCAGGGTCCAGCGCTGACCGTCGGCGGTGGTGATCTCCACCCGGGGGAGGAAGCGCTGCGAATAGCCGAGGGTGGCACCGTCCACGGCGCGTAGGCCGCGCCCCTGGAGCCACACGGACTGGTCGCCGCCTCCCCGGCGCAACGCGAGGGGGCGGACTTCGGTGAGGGCGGGGGGGAAGTCGATGTGGCGTTGCTGGCGGGCGGGCAGGCTTTCCTGGGCCCGGACCAGCTGGGCCACCGGGCCGACACCGGCCTCGAGGGCAAGGCGGTGCAGCGCCAGCAGCAGGGCGGTGCGCCGTGCGCGCCAGGGACGGTCGGCGGCGGGCAGGGAGGCCATCATCGGCTCCATGTCTCCGGCCAAGGCAGCCTCGGCGAGGCCGGCGAGCAGGGTGTCCAACGCCGGTGCCGTCTCACCGTTCCAGGCCAGGGCGAGGGCGGGGTCGAGGCGGGTCTCCAGATGGCGTCGCCAGGTGGCCAGCAGGGTCTCGGGACTGTCGATGCCCAAGGCGCGATGCGCCGGCCACAGGATACGGGCGGCAGCGGTGAGCCAGGTCCAGCGCCATACCCGGGCATCGGGGGGTTGTCGCGGGTCGGGGCGGGCGGGCAGGATGAGCAGCGCTTGGCCGTCCTGCCCGTCGATGCCGGGGATGAGGCGGGCGGGAGGACCGGGCAACCAGCCGGGGAGGGCGGGATAGGGGCCGTCGGGGAGGGGGATCAGCCAGGCCCCGCCGAGGTCGCGGTAGCCCAGGGCGGCGGGGAGGCCGGAACGGTTTTCCACCGCCAGCCGCCCGGCGTAGCGCGGTTGGGCGGGGAGGAAGGCGAGGGGGGCTTGCGCCTCGGAACGGCAGGCCTCGCTGAGCCGGTCGTCGAGCCGCGGTGCCGCGGCCCGGTAGAAATCGACGATGGCGCGGCGTTGGTTCAGGGTCAACGGCAGGCTGAGGCCTCCATCGGCCATCAACCGCATGGAGAGGGCCACGGTCTCGGGCAGTTCCACCAGCCGCTCCCACCAGTCCGTCATAGGTGGCAGGCAGTCCGGTCCGCCCAGGCCCCACCAGGCGATGACATGGATCAGGCCGAAGGGGTCGGTGAGTTGGGGCTGGTCGTCCTCGGGGGCGATGAGCGCGCCTTGACGCAGCCAGTCGCCTTGGGAATCCCATATCAACACTGCGGTGGCGGCGTCGCGGTCCACGTCCACCGGGGTGAGGAGGTCGTCGGGAC
>JALSHN010000397.1 GCA_026982215.1 Gammaproteobacteria bacterium | reverse complement strand
CTGTCGCTCGCCGCTTGGGTGGCCTGGCGCTGGGGGGGGCGGATGGCGTTTGGGGGGCGCCATGGGGCCCGCTTGGTGGGGTTGGGGGCGCTGGTGTTGCTGTTCTCGGGACAGGCGGCGGCCCTGTGGCGGGCCGAGGGGGGGGACCGGGATCAGTGGGTCAGTGTGGTTCATGCCAATCCCCTGGCCCCGGGGCTGTGGCGGGTGTTGGCGGATTCTTCATGGCTGCGCGACCCGGCCCTGGACGCAGTGGAGGCGGCCTTGGCCGAGCGGGACGGCGAGCTGCCGGCGGCGGTGGCGCAGGGGCAGGTATCGGCGGGGATGGGGGACCTGCTGCTGCTGGTGGTGGAGGGGTGGAACTGGCGTTTGTTCGATGAGCACACCATGCCGTTCACTTGGGGGCTCAAGGACCGTTGCCGTTATGCCGGACATCATTATGCCACTGGGAATTCCACCCATTACGGTGTGTTGGGGTTGTTGTTCGGGGACGTGCCCTATTTTTACCGCGGGCCCCAGACGGAGGGGGTGAGCGGCTCTCCCTTCGTGGATGCCTTGAATGCCGCTGGTTATCGCACCCAGCGTATCGGCGCCGATCTCACCCTGCATCGTAATCTGGGGTTTTATCTGGACAATTTTTCCGAGCCGGCGGTGGAGGAGTCCGACGATTGGAAAAATCTCGACACCGCGTTGGCGGCCTTGGCGCGTTCGGGGGGAGATTTCGTCTATCTTCATTATGGCAAGACCCATTTTCCCTATCGTCACGATCCCCGTTATACGGTCTTCGAGCCGGAGGTGCCGGAGAATTTCGATTATTTTTCTTCCAGGCTCCAGGGACTGAGGGAGGCGGTGGTGAATCGTTACCGCAATACCCTGCGGGAGCTGGATGCCTGGATCGAGCGTCTCTTCCAGCATCTGCCCGAGGAGACGTTGGTGGTGATCGTCGGGGATCATGGCGAGGAGATGTTCGAGTTCGGTCGCTTGGGGCATTCCAGCGCCTTGAACGAAGCCCAGACGCGCACGCCGTGGCTGTTGTGTGGTGCGGGGGTGGAGCGGGGCGTGTGGGGCGGGGTGAGTTCCCATGCCGATGTGATGCCGACGGTGTTTGCCACCCTGGGAATGGCGCAACCGGCGGGGGCGCGTTTGGGGCGTGATCTGTGGCATCGCCCCGCGGGTTCGGCGGTGATCGCGTTCAATAATCACACCCGCCCCCCGGTGCGCTTCCGGGTGGTGGGGGAGGGGAGCTGGCTGGAGTTGAAGGTCCAGGATGGCGGGTTGCGGGTGTGGCGCGTGGGGCCTTCCAGTGAGGCGGTGTTGGCCGAGGCGCCATTGTTGGATGGGGCCGCGGCCTTGCGGCGATTGTGGTCCGCTCAGCGCAAGTAGAGGGCCTCCACCCCCAGGGCACGGTCGAGATTTTTGGCCTGAGACAATCCCAGGGCACCGGCCAGGCGAGCTTGGTGCAGGTCGGCGCGGTAGAAGTCGGCCCCGGCCAGGCGGGCACCGCTGAGATCGGCTCCTCTCAGGTCGGCGCGGCGCAGGTCGGCACCTTGGAGTGTGGCCCGCCGCAGGCTGGTCCCCCGCAGGTCGGCGCGCAGCAGCAGGGCGCCGGTGAGGTCGGTGCCACTGAGGTTGGCCTGGGGCAGGCGGGCGTCACGGAGTTGGGCGCGCCTCAGCGTGGCTTGGTGGAGGTCGGCCCGGTGGAGGCGGGCATCACTGAGGTCGGCGCCTTGGAGCCGGGCTCCGCGTAGCAGGCAGCCGCGCAGTTCGGCTCCCGGGAGGTGGAGGCCCTCGGCGTGGCAGCCTTCCAGCCGGGCCTCGGGGAGGCGGACGCCTTCTCCTTCCAGGCGGGTCAGATCGGTATGGCGGAGGTCGGCCCCTCGCCATTCCAGTGATTTCCACCGGGCATGATTCCAGAGGCTGCGGGCCAGGTGGAGGGATTCCCCGAGGCCGCGTTGCAGCCGGCTGCGGCTGAAGTCGCTCTCACGCAGATCGAGGCGTTCCCACTGTTGCTCTTCGAGGTGGGCGTGGCGGAGGTCACTCCCTTGCAGGTTGCCGTTTTCCAGGTGACATCGTAGCCAGTGGCTGTGTTGCGCCAGGATGCCGCGGGCGTTGATGTCGCGCCAGTGGAGGTCTTGCAGCCGGGCCCCCTGGAGACGGGCGCCGCCGAGGCTGGCTCCGTCGAGGCGGGTGTCGCGGAGGTGGGCCTCGCTGAGATCGGCGCCGCGTAGGTCGGCACCGCGCAGATCGGTGCCGTCGAGGCGGGCGTGGCGGAGATTGGCGCCGCGCAGGTCGGCGCCGCGCAGGTCGGTCCCATCGAGCCGGCTGCCACTGAGGTCGGCGCCGCTCAGGTCGAGACGGCGCAGTTCGAGCCCGGAGAGGTCTTCCCCGGCCAAGTGGCGTTGTCCGCGGTCGAGACGGGACAGCAGCCGTGCCCGGCGGGGGCCGGTGGCGCTGCAGGCGGCCAGGGCGAGGGCGCCGAGGCCGATGAGGAGTCGGCGGCGGTGCATGCCTTGGCTATCGCCACCCACGGCGGGAACTTGAGGGGTGGGGGGAGGGGCTCGGGGTGGCGACTCGGTAGCGCAGGTAGACGGGCTGGACGGCCTCGGCGGGGTGGAGGTCACCGCGGGCATGGGCGGCCAGGGTCAGGGTGATCAGGTCTTCGCTGCAGGGGTACCACGGCGCCCGGGCATGTTCGGCGGGGAGCCCGGTGGCTTCGGCGAGCAGGCGTGGATGGGCGCGCCAGCCGCTGCCTACGGTGTGCCAGGGGCCGGGCTCATTGTCGGGGAGGCGCACGGCCTGGGGGGCGTCGAGGCGTTCCGTGCCCAGGGGGTGTGGCAGGCCGTCGTCGTCGATGCGGTAACTTCCCCAGTAGACCTCGCCCATGCGGGCGTCTTGGACCACCAGGATCCGCCGGGCGCCGAGGCGGCGGTGGGCGCCGGCGGCGAGGATGGCCAGGGTGGAGAGGGGGATCACCGGGAGGTCGTGGGCCAGGGCGATGCCTTGGGCGACGCCGGCGGCGATGCGCAGGCCGGTGAAGGCACCGGGGCCGCAGCCGAAGGTGACGGCGTCCAGTTGCTGGGGATGGAGTCCGGCCTCGGCCAGCAGTTTTTGGGCGTCGGGCAGCAGCAATTCGCCATGGCGCCTCGGTGCCAGGTGTTCACGGTAGCTGAGGCGGCCTTGGTGGTAGAGGGCGCAGACGCAGGCCTCGGTGGCGGTTTCCAGGGCGAGCAGGGTGGTCATGGGGTCTCCGTGGCCAGGTGGTGTTTGAGGAAGGCCTCGGCCACCGCCAGGCGGCGGGTGCGGGCCATGGGGGGGAGGCTGTCGAGGAACAGCCGACCGTAGGGGCGTTCCACCAGCCGGCGGTCGGCGATGACCATCACGCCGCGGTCGTCGGGCCCGCGGATGAGCCGGCCCACCCCTTGGCGCAGGCTGGTGACCGCCTGGGGCAGGGTGTAGTTCATGAACGGGTTGTCGCCCCGGGCCTCGATGGCCTTGAGCCGGGCCTGGAGCACCGGGTCGTCGGGATGGCTGAAGGGGAGTTTGTCGATGATGACGCAGGAGAGGGCGGGGCCTTGGACGTCCACGCCTTCCCAGAAGCTGCCGGTGCCCAGCAGCACGCTCTCGGGCTGCTCGCGGAAGCGCTGCAGCAGCCGGCCACGCGCCCCTTCGCCTTGGACGTGCAGCGGCAAATCCAGGCGGGGACGCAGGCGTTCGGCGGCTTGGCGCAGGGCACGATGGCTGGTGAACAGCAGGAAGGTGCGACCGCCGGCGGCTTGGATCAGAGGAATGGCCAGTTCCACCACGGCGGCGGTGTGGTCGGGGTGGTTGGGGTCGGGGATGTCGGCGGGGCAGACCAGCAGGGCGTTGTGGGGGTAGTCGAAGGGGCTTTCCCAAGCGTGGGTGATGGCGTCGTTGAGGCCCATGCGCCGCTGATAATGGCCGAAGTCGCCGCCGACGGTGAGGGTGGCGGAGGTGAAGATCCAGGCGCAGGGGCGTTCGTCCATGGCCCGACGCAGGCGGGGGGCGATGTCCAGGGGCTCTTGGTGGAGGGTGAAGGAGTGGGGGCGGCTCTCCAGCCAGCGGACTTCGTTGTCGGGCACGGGGCCGGCCAGGCGTTTCAGGTGGTGATGGTGTTGTTCGCAGCGGCGGTGGAGGTTGGCCAGCAGCGGATCGCGGGGGGCATCGCGTTCCAGCAGGGCCTCCAGGGCCTCCAGGGGCGGGCCGAGCCGGGACAGGGTGTCCTCGGGGAGGCGGTCGCCGGGGTGGCGGCCGGGCGGGGGGAGGCGGTCGCGTAAGTCGTTTATGGCCTCCACCAGGGCCTTTTCCTGGGTCTGGTAGTCGGCCAATACTTCGGGAGCGGCCTCTTCGGCGCCGCGGCGGGCGTCGCGGGCCAGTTCTTCCAGTTGTCGGCTGCCCAGGGAGAGGGCGAAGAAGGTGCCGGCGATTTCGGGAATCTGGTGAGCCTCGTCGAGGATCACCGCGTCGGCCTCGGGGAGCAGGTTGCCGAAGCCTTCGTCGCGCAGGGCCAGATCGGAGAGCAGCAGGTGGTGGTTGACCACCACCAGATCGGCTTCGAGGGCCTTTTTGCGGGCATGGGCCAGGTGACAGTCTTCCAGGTGGGGGCATTCGCTGCCCAGGCAGTTGTCGCGGGTGGAGGTGACCCGGCTCCAGATGGGGGCCTCTTCGGGGATCTCGGCCAGCTCGCCGATGTCGCCGCGCAGGGTACGCCGCGACCAGGCTTGGATCTTTTCCAGTTGTTTGGCCTCTTGGGGGCTTTCCAACCAGGCCTGTTGCAGGGTGCGCTCCAGGTGAAAGCGGCAGAGGTAATTGGAGCGGCCCTTGAGCAGGGCGATGCGCACCGGGGTCTGGAGGGCCTCGCGCAGGCGGGGGAGGTCTTTGCGGTAGAGCTGGTCTTGCAGGGTGCGGGTGGCGGTGGAGACGACCACCCGGGCATCGCTCACCAGCGCCGGGGTGAGGTAGGCCAGGGTCTTGCCGGTGCCGGTGCCGGCCTCGATGATCAGCCGGGAGCGGCCCTCGATGGCCGCGGCCACTGCCTGGGCCATGGCCTGTTGCTGTTCACGGGGCTGGAAGCCGGGAAAGGCACGGATCAGGGGGCCGTCCGGCCCGAGGAGTTGGGCGGGGTCTTGCATCTCAGCCGCCGGGGTGTTCCCAGATCTCGTCGTCCACCTCGCCCTCGACCTGGTTCCACACCAGCCGGGCGATGGCCTTGAAACGGGCCACCGACATGGCGCCGCGCTTGGCCCGTTTGCTGTTCTTCTGTTCCGCCAGGGCGGCCTCGATGTCGGCGCGCTCGGCCTCGTAGATCTCCACAGGCTGGTAGTCGGCATCCATGATCACCAGCATGACGCTGTCCCATTCCTGGTCGAGCTTGAGTTGGCCGATGCGCTGGCCGGACTTTTTCTCGTCGAAGATGGCCCGGCCCTTGATCTGGATGCGCTTGCCCGCCCGTTTGCCGCGGCCGATGGCGTCGTAGCCGCCGGGACGGGGGTTGCACAGTTCCAGGTCCAGCAGGCGGGCGGCATCGAATTCGGCGATCTCGGCGCTGATCCCCAGGGGTTTTCCCATGGTGCGACGGTATTCGGCGGCCAGGCGCCGGGCTTCGCTGATGAGCCGTTCGGTGGCGAAGATGGACATGGACGGTTCCCTGTGGATGGCGGCTCCATTCTACTCGATGGCGGGCAATGGGTGCAGCGCCCTGCAATTTTCGGCCCGCAGGTGAGTGGGGGTTCAGTAGCTGTAGGAGGAGGCGACGAATACGGTGACGGCGCGGGCGGTGACGGTCTGGATGCGATTTTGCCCGTTGAGGATCTGGGCCTGGCCTTCTCCGGCGCGGAAGTTGGCACCAAGGGTGAGGGAGGTGGTGCGGGTGAAGCGGCTCAGGCTCATGCTGGCGCCGAGGAGGTCGATGTGTTCGTCTTGGTCGCTGCGTCCGGGGCGGATCTCGGCGGTGTTGGCGTTGTCGCTGAACAGCCCCAGGCGCAGGGCCAGCCGGGGGGTGAGGTAGTATTCGGCGCCGCCGGCGAGGTTCCATTGGGGAAGACCGCCTGCGGCCAGGTCTTGGTAGAGGCTCAGTTGGGCGCTCACGAGGAGGGTGGGGCTGGGGAAATAGGCGGCACCGACGGTGGCGCTCCAGGGCAGGCGGCGTTGCAGCGGGCGTTGTTGCCGTATCAGTTGCAGGGCCCCCCCTTGGCACAGGCCGCCGCCGTAGTCGTAGCCGTTCATGCCGGCACAGCTCAGCTGATCGAATTCGTCGGCGCTCAAGATCCAGGTGCGGGCGAGGGTGAGGCCGAGAGACAGTCGTTCGAGGGGGGTGTACATCAGCCCCAGCAGCGGACGCAGGCCATATTCGCTGCGTTCGCTGTAGCTGTTTTCCCAGTGGTAGCGGCTGGGGTCGCTGAAGGTGAATTGTTGGTTGATGATGATCTTTTGGCTTCTGAGATGACCGTAGAGGGTGAGGCCGACGGCCAGCCGGGGGCTGAGGGGCAGGGCATAGGAGGGGCCGGCGAGGTAGGTGGTGTCTTGGTTGGTGAAGTTGATGGTGTAGGTGGCGTTTTCCTCGGCGAGGATGGTGGGGACGCCGGGGATCTGTTGGTTCTGGTCCTCGGCGATGGCGTCGGGAACGGCGTAGGAGAAGCCGATCACGCCGGGTCCGAGGGGCTGGGTGACGCCGAAGAAGTTGGGCAGCAGGGCGGAGGAGCGGCGTACCCAGTCGCGTCCGCCCAGGACGTTGCGGTAGCGCCTTTCGATGATGTGGTAGGCATTCATGCTCGCCGAGAGGTTGGCGCGTCCGCCGTAGGCGATGCCGGCGGGGTTGTAGTAGAGACCGGCGGGATCGTCAGCGACGGCGACGTAGGCGCCGCCCAGGCCGGCAGCGCGGTCGCCCACCAGGAGATTGATGTGGTGGTAGGGGTCGGCGGTGGCGTTGCCGATGAGGACGGCGGCCAGCAGCAGGCCGCAGGTGAGGCGCTCAACGGACATGGGTGCGGAAGCGCTCGGCGGCGGTGGGGAAGTCGAGCCCGGCCAGCCCTTGGCCGTTGATGAGACGGTCGAGGGCGCTGAGACGGGCGCGACTGGTGGGGTGGGTCTTGCCGCGTCGTTCTGGGTTTTCCCCTACACGGGTGAGGTAGCGCCGCAGGGCAGTGGGGTCGTAGCCGGCGGCCGCGAGCATGAGGGTGGCTTCGGCATCGGCCTCCAATTCGTCGCTCTGGTTGAAGCCGGTCTCGAAGAGGAGGGTCATGGCTTGGTCCACTGCTTGGGCGAAGGCGATGCGGGCGGTGTCACCGCTGGCGCCGAGCAGGCGACCGAGGGCGCCGATGCCACCGTCTTCCGTGCCACGGATGCGGAAACGTTGCACGATGTGGCGCAGGTTGACGTGGGCGATCTCGTGGGCGAGTACCGCGGCCAGTTCGGCCTCGTCTTTCAATGTGGCGAGGGCGCCGCGGGTGATGAAGATGTAACCGCCGGGGGCGGAGTAGGCGTTGACGGCCTCGTCGTCGAGGACGGCGAAGTGGTAGTCGAGTTCGGGGCGGTTCCCTTGCAGGGCGACGGCGCGTCCCACCAGGGTGACGTAGCGGTTCACTGTGCGGTCTTGGTAGAGCGGGATGCGGCCGAGGACGCGGGCGGCGATGTCGCGTCCGAAATTGATCTCGGCCTGGAGGTCGGCATGGTTTGGGGCGCGCAGCGCCAGTTGATGTTCCCGCAGGCGGAAGTCGCTGCCTGCCGCCGTCAGGGGGGCGCTGTTGCTCAACAGGCCGAGCAACAGGAGGCCGAGCAGGGGGCGGGGGACGGTCATGGCCGTTCGCTCCCGGGGCGATGGTAGAGGGCTTGGGCGAAGTCGGCGACTTCGTCGTCACTCACTTGCAGGGATTCCATGCGTTGCAGAGCGGCGAAATCGGGGGCGCCGCTCTCGTT
>JALSHN010000396.1 GCA_026982215.1 Gammaproteobacteria bacterium | reverse complement strand
GAGGCACGTAACATCCCCCGTGGCACCCTGGAAGGGGCCGCCGACCCCGGCTACAAACACCGTCACCCCGAACTGTGCCAGGCCCGCCAGCGGCGGGTGGTGCTCTACTGCCAGACCGGTGGCCGCAGCGCCATGGCCGCCGCCACCCTGAACGAGATGGGCTTCCAAGCGGTCTGGAGTCTCGCCGGCGGCATCGAATGCTGGGAGGGCGAAGACTATCCGCTGGAGAGCGGCGAGGCGACGAACTCCACCGGCTCACTCACCTCCAGCTCGTAGACCGTCTCCGCATCGAAGGTGAACACCGCCCCCGAATCCAGCTCCCGCCAATCGCCCTCGTCGACCCGGCGCAGCCGAAGCCGCCCCTGGACGATCTGCCAGCGCTCGCCCACCGGCGGGGTATGCCGGTACAATCCCGGGAGCATCAGGCCCAACTGGACCATCTCCCCATCGGCGGTGATCAGGGTGCGCCGCGAGAGCCGCCCCCCATGCTCCAGTCGGGCTCGCCGTTCCACCGTCACATCACGCCAGACCACGAAATGACCTCCGACAATCGACTTCTCCTCAGCATAGCCCTCCCATGGCGGGAGCGCCCATGAGCCAGGCCCCCGCCGCCGATCCCCGCGACCACACTCCAACGGAGCAGCCCCTCCGTCGGCTCCATGTGGGTGAGACCGAAGTGGTGCTGCTGGGCACCGCCCACGTCTCCCGGGCCAGTGCCGAAGCCGTCGCCCGCCTGCTGAACGAGGAGACCTTCGACGCCGTGGCGGTGGAACTCTGCCCCAGCCGCTACCAGGCCCTCTTGGACCCCAACGCCCTGGAACGGCTCGACCTGGTCCAGGTGATCCGCCAGGGCCGGGCCTCGGTGGTACTGGCCAACCTCGCCCTCGGGGCCTACCAGCAACGCTTGGCCGAGGAACTGGAGGTGGAACCCGGGGCAGAGATGAAGACCGCCGCCCAAGAGGCCCGCCGCCGAGGACTGCCGGTGCTGCTCATCGACCGCGACATCGGCACCACCCTGCGCCGGGTCTACCGTCAGGCCCCCTGGTGGCGGCGCATGAACCTGATCGGTGGCCTGATGGGCTCGGTGGTCAGCCGGGAGAAGATCGACGGCGCAGAGATCGAACGCCTCAAGGAAGGCGACATCCTCGAAAACACTTTCGCCCAATTCGCCGAGGAAGACCGCGACCTGTTCCGCCCCTTGATCGAAGAACGCGACCGTTACATGGTCGCCCGGCTGTGCCAGGAACTGGCCGGCGCCGGTCACCGCAAGGTCCTGGTAGTGATCGGGGCCGGTCACCTCAAGGGCATGAGCGAGCGTCTGGAGCAGGGCTGCCCGGCCGACCCAGGCGCCGAGATCGCCGAACTGGAACGCCTGCCGCCACCCAGCCCCTGGCCCAGACGCCTGCCATGGCTCATCGTCGCCCTGGTGCTCGCCGGCTTCGCCATCGGTTTTTCTCGCAGCCCCGAGCTCGGCTGGGCCATGGTGGGCGACTGGGTGTTCATCAACGGCGGCCTGGCCGCCCTCGGCGTGCTCATCGCCCGCGGCCATCCCCTCACCGTGATCGCCGCCTTCCTCGCCGCCCCCCTCACCTCACTGAACCCCATGGTGGGCGCCGGCATGGTCACCGCCCTGGTGGAAGGGCTGATCCGCCGCCCCAGCGTGGGAGACTTCCAACGCCTGCGCCAAGACACCGCCCACCTCAAAGGCTGGTGGCGCAACCGCGTCGCCCGCACCCTGCTGGTGTTCCTGTTCTCCACCCTGGGTTCGGCCGCCGGCACCTACCTGGCCGGTTTCCGCATCGCCGAGCGCCTGCTGGGGTAGTGACCCGGCGAAACCATCCCTCGAACAGGTGATTGTCCCCATCCCCCCCTGGGGGCCTATACTTAGGTTCAGGCTCACAGTAGTCGGATACCGGCCCATGCCGGTCCCCCCCGACACCACCGGCCCCAGGGTTTCCCGAACACCGTATCCCCCACAACGACCCGTGTGTGGGTCCGAGAGGCGTTGCTATCACGATGAGCGAGAACAGCCCCTGGCTCGACCATCCCCTGTTCGCGGCCCTGTTCCGCGCCACCCCTGACCTGATCTTCATCCATGGCCCCGACGGGCGCATCGTCGACGTCAACCCCCAAGTGGAACGCGTCCTCGGCTGGAGCCGGGAAGAGTTCATCAACCTCCCCCCCGAGCGTTTCATGCCCGAGGGGTACGACGCCGCCGAGGCCTTCGCCCGCCTGGAACGGGCCCGTAACGGCGAGCCCCAGGACTTCCCCTGGGTGGCCCGGGCCAAATGCGGGGAGGAGATTCCCGTAGAGGTCCGCCTGCGGCCGCTGCCCCTCCCCGAACCCGGCTACGTACTTGCTCTGGTGCACGATCAACGGCTGCAACACGACAGCCGCCAGGCCCACGAAAAACGCCGCGACGCCCTGCGCCGCATCGCCGAGGCCGAGCGCAGCAGCCTCGACCCCGACCGTATCCTCCACCACGTCATCGACGCCGTACGCGAGATGTTCCAAGCCGACCGCGCCTATTTAGTCCACCCCCTGGACCCGAACGCCAACCGCTGGTCGGTGCCGGTACAATCTAGCGCCCCGGCCTACGCCGCCACCCCCGGCGGCACCTACCCCTACACCGCCCGCACCCGCCACCTGGCACGCGCCATCCTCGCTGCCAACGGCGCCCTGCCCCTCTACCCCACGGAAGAAGACAACGAATGGGGCGCCGAGCGCTATCAGATCCGCTCCAGCCTGGCGCTGGCGATCCGCCCGCGGCTGGGCGCCCCCTGGCTGTTGGGGATCCACCAGTGCGGTTTTCCCCGTCGCTGGACCCAGGCCGAACAGGCGCTGTTCACCGAGCTGGGCGAACGCATCGCCCCCCTGCTGGACGCCCTCACCGAACAACGTCAGCGGGAAGAACAGGAAGACCGGCTGAGCCGCTTCCAGCGCATCCTCGCCGAGCTGGCGCGGGTGGACCCTGCCCAGGCCCACGACCTGCATCACGCCCTGCGGCCCTACAGCGCCGCCGCCGCCCAGGCCCTCGGGGTGCAGCGGGCCTCAGTGTGGCTGTTGGACCCCCAGCACCAGGCATTGCGCTGCGAGGACCTCTATCAGAACGGCCACCACCGACACGGTGAGATATTGCGCGCCGGGCTCTATCCCGCCTATTTCGCCGCACTCGAGGAGGGCCGCACCATCGCCGCCGGTGACGCCCAGCGCGATCCGCGCACCGCCGACTTTCTACGCAGCTACCTGCTGCCCCAGCATATCGGCGCGGTACTCGACGCCCCCATCCGCGTCGCCGGCGAAGTGGTGGGGGTGCTGCGCTGCGAACAATGCCACGCCCCGCGGGCCTGGGCCAGCAGCGAACAGGCCTTCGCCGCCTCACTGGCCGACCAGCTCGCCCTGGTGGTGGACTATTGGCACCACCGTGAGGCGGAACAGCGCCTGGCCGAACAGGCGCGTTTCGCGCAACGGCTGTTGTGCGAGGCCCCCATCGGCTATCTGCTCCTCGACGACCGTGGACGGGTGTTGGAGGCAAACCCCAGCGCCGCGGCGCTGCTGGGGTACGAGAAGACGGCAGCATTGGAGGGCCGCCCCTTTCCCCTGTGGCCGCTGGTGGAACATCACCCCGGCGGGGCGTTCGAGCTCGAATCCCCCCAGCCCCTGCGCCTCGAGCTGCTGCCGTTGGAACGCGGCGGCCAGACGGTGACGGCGGTGTTCCTCACCCGGTTGGGAATCTCCGCCCCCCAGCCCGAAAAGGCACGGCGGCGGCTGGGGAAGTGAACGGCCTCAGCGGCGCCACAACACGGCGATACCGGGATAGAAGGCGAAGCTGTCCTTCACATCGATGCCGGTGATGTGGTTGTAGCGGCTATAGAGATCCAGCCGCCCGTGATCCAGGAAGGTCCACCCCACTCCCACCTGGAAGAAAGTGTCGATGTCCACCCCGTCGTCGGGGGTGGTGATCCACTGATCGATGGTACTCTCCACCAGATCGAAGCCACCGCGGGCATACCCCTGAAGGCGGCGCCCGTAGCTGAGGCCGAACCCCATGTCCACGGCGACGGCCCGGGCCCGCTTCCCCGCCGTGTTGCTCACCATGTTCAAGAACCGGGGCTCCAGGCTCCAATCGAAATACAACGGCCGTTGATCGGAGAGCGGCAGCCGCAGGTCCAGCCGGCCGCCATAGAGGCGGTTCTCCCCCTGAGCCTCGACACTCCCACCCCACCACACCTGGGCAGGGGTCTTAAGCACGATCGCCTCCCCACGGGCAGGCGGCTCCACCTCCCCGGCGAGGGCGGAAAAGGCGATCACGGACGACAACACGGCCATGAAACGATGCATGACGGCTCCTTTTATCGTGATTGTTGGGGATGTTTCCGTTCCGGAACCGCCCTGCCCAACCGGCAGCCCTGGAGCGAAGCCAGGGGGCATTATAACCAGCCCCTCTCCGCCCTTCGGCGCGTTAGAATCCCCTTTTTTTCGAGATCCCGCCTGTGAACGACCATCCCCATCACTTCGACGAAACGGAGCGCGAGGCGGTCTACCGCGCCATTCGCGAGCGCCGCGACATGCGCCATTTCCAGCGCGGCGGCCGGGTGCCCGAAGTGGTGTTGCAGCGGCTGCTGGCGGCGGCCCACCAGGCGCCCAGTGTGGGTCTGATGCAGCCCTGGCGAATCATCCGCATCCGCAACCCCGCCTTGCGGGAGGCCATCCACGCCCTGGTGAACGAGGAACGCCGGCGCACCGCCGAGGCCCTGGGTGTGCGGGGTGAGGAATTCCTGAGGTTGAAGGTGGAGGGAATCCGCGAGGCCGCCGAGCTGTTGGCGGTGGTGCTGGCCCCCGACGACGGCACCGTGTTCGGCCGCCGCACCCTGCCGCGGGAGATGGCGCTGTGTTCGGCGGCCTGTGCCATCCAGAACCTGTGGCTGGCCAGCCGGGCGGAGAACCTGGGGATGGGCTGGGTGTCGCTGTTCGATCCCCAGGCCCTGGCCGAGCGGCTGCACCTCCCTGAAGGGGCCTTGGCCATCGCCCTGCTCTGCCTGGGGCCGGTGGAGGGCTTCTATCCGCGGCCGATGCTGGAGCTGGAGGGCTGGCGCCAGGCCCGGCCGCTCACCGAGATGGTGTTCGAGGACCGCTGGCCCGAGACTCAAGGGAGCGGCGACGGACCAGGGTGACCGCCCGGGTCACAGCCCCAGCCCCCGCCGCAGCTCCTCGGCCTTCTCTTTGGCCTTTTCCTTGGCCTTGCGCTCCAGGCGTTTCCCCGCCTCGGCCAGGGCCTCTTCCACCGCCCGGCGCTTTTCCTCCCGCAAGCGTCCCAGCTCCTTCAGGCGGGCCTCCAGCTTGCTGAGGCGGGCCCGCAAGGGCTCGGCCTCGGCGAGCAGACGCTCCCGGGCCTGACTCAGGCGGTCCTCCACCCGTGCCTCCAGCCGTTGACGCAGGCGGGCCCGTGCCTGCTCGAGCTTCTGGCCCAACAGCCGCTGCAACCCCTGGGAGAGGTCCTGATCCAGGCTGCTGGACAAACGCAGCTCCGGGGCCTCCAACGTGCCGGCCAGGCGGATATCCAGGCGCAGCGCCGAGTGCTGTTGCAGGAACAGCCGCCGCAACTCGGGGTAATAGGGCCGATAGGCCGCCTCCACCGCCGCCTGTTCGGGGAAATGGAACCGTACCCGATCGGCCCGGAGCTGCAAATGGCCCTGCAGCCGTCCGGCCTCCTGGGCCAGCTCGCCCTCCAGCCGTCCCTCCTCCAGGCTCAGGGCGGTGGGCAGGGGTTGGCCGGCCGGGGTATCGAGGGGGATCCCCGCCAGGGCCAGGGGCGCCGCCTGGACAGCGATACGGTCCTGATCACGATCACGGCGGTGATCCAAGGTCCCGGTGAGCCGCCAGGCGGGCCGTTCCCCCAAATGCAACTGAAAATCCACCGGCCGGTGCCACTGGGCCGGGGCGCTGCTGAGCTGGGCCAGGCGCAGGTCGAAGGGGCCATGGCCGGGCCAGCGGCCCTCCAGCCGGCCGTCCATCAGCAGCAAGGCCGGCGGCAGCGGCGGCTCCACCGGGAAGGTGAAGGTCCGTCCCGCCCGCCGTGGCGGGGGCGGCGGGGGATCGTCGTCACTACCGGCAAGCAGCCCCCGCGCCCCTTGCAAGACGGCGAGGACGGCGCCCACCCGCTCCACCACCGGGGCACCGAACAGGGCATCGGCCAGCCGTTTCAGGTCCAACCCGCCGATGCGGTCCAACAGGGCGAGGTCCTGCGCCCGGGCCTCACGCCAACCGGCCTGGTCGCGGGGGAAGGTCAAGGCCTCGTCCAGGACCGAACGCTCTTGGCGCAGCCGATCACGCAGTACCCGCAGGCGCTGGCGGATCTCCTTCAATTCCTGGAGCTGTTCTCGCAAGCGGCGGGGGTCGCGGGTATCCAGGTCCAGGGCCTCGATGCGGCGACGGAGGGTGTCGAATTCCCCGGGGAGTCCATCCAGCCCGGCCACCGCTTCCCGCCCCACCTGCAACTGGGTCTGCCAGGTCTCGATCTGGTGCTCGGCCCAGGCCACGGTGGCCAGGGGCTGGTCGTCCAACAGGGCGTCCAGCTCCAGGCGCTGGGCGAGCAGACCGAGGTCCAGCCGTGGCAGCGCGGCCCGCAGCCGCTCCCCCAGCGAGGGACCGTCCTCGGCGGTAGCGGGCTGGGGCGGCGGCGAAGCCGAGGCCCGGGGGAGACGACGGGGTGTGCCGCCGTCGATGCCCGTCAGTTCCAACCGTTCCACCACCAGCTTGCCCTCCAGCAACGGCCAGAACTGGAGCTGGAAGACGGCCGGTCCACCATCGAAGGCCCAGCGGCGGGGGTCACGGCGCGAGGCGATGCGCAGCCGTTTCACCTCCCCTCGGAGACGAAACAGGTCCAGGCGGACCCCTTCCACTTCCACAGGGGTGCGCAACAGGGTGGACAGGCCGCCCTCCACCGCCCGCCCCAACCACTGGGACTGCCCCAGCCAGAACAGCCCGCCCAACAGGGCCAGCCCCAGGGGCAGCAGGATCCACAGGCCGCGGCGCAGCCTCATGAGGCCCCTCTCTGCAATCGTGCCAGCCATTGACCCCAACGCAACCAACGCAGCAAGCCCAGGCGTTCCAGCCGCTCATGCCAGACGGCGTAATAGCGGCGCAACAGCAGGCGCAGGATGATCTCCAGCGGCAGCAACAGCAGCAGGCCCACCAGGGTGGAACCCAGGACCACACTGTTGTTGAAGCGGGTCAGCCGCATCAGTGGTTGGGCATAGAGGCTGGTCCACAGCTCTTGCAGGGCCGGCGCAGTGAGCAGCCAGGTTCCCAGAGCGTCCAGGGCGGGGTCCAGCAGCCAGCCGAGAAAGGCCCCGGCGAGCATGCCCAGGGCGGCGGTGGTGAGGTCGAAGTCGAGTATCAGGAGGATCAGGGCGGCCAGCAGCACCTGCAAGGGCCAACCGGGAACCAGGCCGATGAACAACCCCAGGGCCAGGGCCCCGGAGATTCCTAGGGGATGGCGGCCACTCTGCAGGGCCTCCAGCAGATCACTCAGCAGGCGCAGCCAGAACACGTCTCGTTTCCCCGCTCGAAAACTGGCCCCATGATAGCAAGTTCAGGGCAGGCGATAGGCACGGTGGTGATATACCCAAACCGGGAACAGCACATGGGCCAGGGCCTCGCGATAGAGGGCCGCCTCCACGGGACCGGCGTGAGGCGCCAATCGATCAGCCCCCTCCACCCGAAAGGCCAACGGGGACTGGCGTGGACGCAGCACCACCAGGCGATCGCCGCGGAGATAACCCAGGGTGCGGTTGTGTTGGATCAGGGCCCGGCCGGGGGAGTGATCGGGGGTCAGGTGGTCACGGCCGATCATGGGGTGTTCCAGGGGCAGCCCCAACAGGGGCAGGGCAGTGGGGAGGAGGTCCAGTTGGCTGGCCACCCGCTCCACCACCTGCCCAG